>JBEAOQ010000325.1:0-3096 GCA_041164845.1 Pseudomonadota bacterium
AGATCGGCATTGTTGCGCAAATTATCGTCGTGGCCATCGGCGGCACCGATCCAAAAACGACATTCGCGCACGCCGCCATCGCGCCAGCCGTTGAGGATAGCAGCTAAGCCTTGCGAGGTCAGCGGCGCGGCGCGTTCATCGAGCACGACATTGCGGGTGGGGGTCAGCGGCGCGGGTGGTTTGCCGCCGGTTTCGGGCAATTCGGTCAGGTGAAAGGGCCAAGTGAGCCGTTTGCTATAGCGATCCACCAAATCAGCCTCTGGGCCACGGCCCATGCGGCCCCGCGCGATGATGTGGAGGCGCATCGCCGGTTACAGGGTGCTCATATCCAACTTGTCGCCAAAGCCCCACATCCGTTCAAGATTGTAGAAGGTGCGGACTTCGGGGCGAAACAAATGGATCACCACATCGACTGCATCAATCAACACCCAATCGGCGGTGGGCAGCCCTTCGATCCGAACATGGCCAAAGCCGCCATGTTTAACCCGTTCGGCCAATTTTTGGGCCATGGCACCGACATGCCGCGACGAACGGCCCGATGCGATCACCATATGATCGGCGATCGACGATTTGCCTTCGAGTGGGATCGAGATGATCTCTTCGGCCTGATCGTCATCCAATGAGGTCAGCACCAGCGCGTGCAGCGAACCCGGTTCAGCAGCGGGAAGCGGCGTGGGGTTTGCGCTGGGGGTGTCTGGTGAAGGGAAGGGATTTTGGGTCATTGAGAAGAAATAGCTTTCTTGAGCGGACGAAATGTTACCGCATCGCGCAGATGTGTTGAGGGAATTTTGCAAAACCAGTCAGGATCGGCCAATCGCAGAGTGCTTGCCGAGCGCGGATCGGGATCGAAACGCAAAAGCACCAGCTGGGGGACGCTCCGTAAATGATGGCCGTTTAGATTTTGATCCTTTGGCCGGTTTCGCAAATTGGCCGCGCTGCATTGATAATTGCGCAACCACACCATTGCCGGACTGGCAAGGGCGCGTGCATCATAGCCCGGACGCGCCAAAACCGCAATCGGCATGATACACGCCAATTTGCGCCATTGGTGCCAGCGATGCAGCTGAGCCAGATTATCGGCCCCCATCAACCAGATAAAGCGTCGTTTGGGCCAGCGGCGGGTGATCGCCGCCAGCGTATCAACGGTGAAACGCGTGTGTAATTCCCGCTCAATGGCGGTGGCGCGAATCGGGTGGTGGCGCGATTGGCGTTTGGCTGAGGCAAAGCGGGCGGCCAGCGGGGCCATGCCCGCCGCAGGTTTAAGCGGATTGCCCGGCGAGACCAGCCACCAGACCTCATCCAGCCCCAGCGCCGCCATAGCGTGGCGGGTAATGCCCAGATGCCCGCCATGCGCGGGATTGAAACTGCCGCCAAGCAGGCCGGTGGTGATCGCCGGGCGTTTCAGGGGCGTATCTGCCCGCTGCCGCGCACTTGCCATTTATAGGTGGTCAGGCCTTCGAGCGCCACCGGGCCGCGCGCATGCAGGCGGCCGGTGGCGATGCCAATTTCCGCGCCCAAGCCAAATTCGCCGCCATCGGCAAATTGGGTCGAAGCATTGACCATGACAATCGCGCTGTCGACTTGGTCGAGGAATTGCTGGGCGGCGCCAGTGTCATTGGTGATGATCGCATCGGTGTGATTTGACGAATGGCGGGCGATATGGGCCAGCGCATCATCCATACCATCAACCACCGCCACCGACAGAATCGCGTCGAGATATTCACTGTCCCAATCTTCGGGTTTGGCGGCGGCAATCCGCAGATCAAGCGCGGCGGCGCGGGCATCTCCGCGCAATTCACAGCCCGCATCCAGCAGCGCGGCGACAACCTTACCTGCTTCGGCGAATCGTGTGTCGATCAGCAAAGTTTCCATCGCCCCGCAAATGCCGGTGCGGCGCATTTTGGCATTGAGTGCGATATTCATGGCCATATCGGAATCGGCGGCGCTGTGGATATAGCTGTGGCAAATGCCATCAAGATGGGCCAGCACCGGCACCCGGGCGTCATTTTGCACCCGCGCTACCAAGCTCTTGCCGCCGCGTGGGACGATCATGTCAATCAACCCAGAAGCCGTCAGCATCGCCCCGACATGCGCACGGTCTTGATCGGGGATCAGTTGGATCGCAGCAGTGGGAATGCCGACTTGGGCAAGGCCAGCGGCCAGCGCGGCATGGATGGCGCGGTTGGAATGAACCGCCTCGCTGCCGCCGCGCAGCAACACCGCATTGCCCGAACCAAGGCACAGGGCTGCGGCATCGGCGGTGACATTGGGGCGGCTTTCATAAATGATGCCGATCAAGCCGATGGGCACGCGGATGCGGGTAAGATGCAAGCCGTTGGGGCGGGTGGCGGTGTCGATAATCTGGCCGACGGGATCGGTGAGGGTGGCAACTTGGGCGACGGCATTGGCCATAGATTCCACCCGCGCATCATCCAGCCGAAGCCGATCCAACATCGCAGCTGAAAGACCATTTTCCGCACCCGCCGCCATATCCAGCGCATTACCGGCAAGGATGTAGGCGGCATGAGCACGCAAGCTATCGGCCAGCGCGAGCAAAGCTGCGGATTTTTGCGGGTGGCTCAGCTGGGCAAGATGCGCCTGTGCGGCGCGGCCCGCAGCGGCAAGGCGGGTGACCATTTGCGACGGGGTTTCATCTGATGCGTGAGCGGCGGTGGATTTGGCGTCGATAAGGGCTATTTCGCTGGTCATGTCTGGCTCCTAGCAGGGTTTTTTGCACCTGTCAGCGGCGAGTTTAGCGGGGTGGGGTGGGGCTATCGCATATTGAGTATCACGGTGAGAGGAAGTGAGAAAAGAAGGGTTCGCGCAGAGGCGCAGAGGCGCAGAGAAATCGTTTTGTGGGGGAAAACCACGCTGTGACTTCAACAAGCATAATGGCGTATATAAAATAAGCCCGCAGCTTGGCACAATCTCTCTGTGCCTCTGCGCCTCTGCGCGAACCAAATTTCTGCATATGCCACCTTCTCAAGCCTATACGATTGCCGTTAGCTCAAGGGGGAGGAGCTTTGATGGAGCTGTGACAGGCTATTATTCACCAAGGTGTCTGCAAACGATTTCTTAACGCAAGTTTATAGGTAT
>JBEAOQ010000326.1:0-10058 GCA_041164845.1 Pseudomonadota bacterium
TGGTTTCAGAGCGGATGGTATCCCCAGCAAACACCGGCTTGGGAAACACAGTATCGGTCATGCCCAGATTGGCCACGGTGGTGCCCAGCGTGGTATCCTGAATCGACAGGCCAATCACCAAGCCCAGCGTGAAGATCGAATTCATCAGCGGCTTGCCGAATTCGGTCTTGCTGGCATAATCATAATCAATATGAATCTGCGCGGGGTTATAGGTCATCGCGCTGAACCACATATTGTCAGCCTCGGTCACTGTCCGGCGGATTTCATGCTGGAACACGCGCCCAATCTCAAATTCTTCAAACCACAATCCTGCCATCGTCAATACTCCCTCAATCCAACCGGCCAAGAATAGCCACCGCCGCCACGCTGTTAAACGGCGATCCCCCCAGATTATGCGTCAGGCCCAAATCGACCTTGCCACGCTGACGCGCACCCGCTCGCCCTTGCAACTGGTTGTAAACCTCATAGGCCATACGCAGGCCCGATGCACCAACCGGATGGCCAAAACATTTCAACCCGCCGTCCAACTGGCAGGGGATCGCTCCGTCCTTGTCATAACGCCCATCCAGAATATCGGCAGGTGCCCGGCCCGGATCAGACAGACCCAGGTCTTCCATAATCACCAGTTCGGTAATCGAAAAGCAATCATGCACTTCGGTCATATCCAGTTCGGCGCGGGGATCGCGAATTCCGGCTTCGGCATAGGCCCGCGCGGCGGCGGCTTGGGTATTGGGCACCGATGCCCCATCCCATTCACCAAACTGCATTTCCCAGCCATTGCTGGCCGACAGCTGCACCGCCTTGATCGTTACCGGATTGGCGCGGCCCAATGCGCGGGCAATTTCTGGCGTGGTAACAATGGCACAAGCCGCCCCATCCGATACGCCGCAGCAATCAAACAGGCCCAAAGGATCGGCAATCATCGGCGCGTTCAAGATTTTGTCGATGTCAATCGCACGGCGCATATGCGCCTTGGGCGCGTGAACACCGTTCTGATGGCTCTTCCACGACACATGCGCCATCGCCCGCTTCAAATCAGCCGAATCAATCCCATGCCTTGCGCAATAGGCGCCCGCCAGTTGGGCAAAGGTGCCGGGCGCACTGCCATAGGGCATCCACAGATCATTTTGCACGCCCTTGGTGCGCAGCGGCAGGCCGCCATAGCCGGTGTCTTTCAGTTTTTCGACCCCGATAGCCAGCGCCATATCCACCGCGCCCGATGCCACTGCATAGGCCGCCCCGCGCAAGGCTTCGGTGCCGGTCGCGCACATGTTTTCAACCCGCGTCACCGGCACCCGGTTCAGCCGCAACGCATGGGCGGCGGGCAAGGCGCTGTTGCCGACATTGATGTCATCCAACGCATTGCCAACCCATGCCGCTTCGATTTGGCTGCGTTCGATTCCCGCATCGGCCAGCGCCTCGGCAAAGGCTTCGACCATCAGCCCATCGGCACCGACGTCCCAACGCTCGCCAAACCGGGTGCAGCCCATGCCGATGATCGCAACCTTGTCTTTGATCCCGCTGGCCATCAGACGTCTCCCAACAGCGGACGCGCAATCGGTGCCGCCTTCCAGAAATAGGTGCGAAAACCCAGCCGCGCATTGTGCGATTTAATCCGCAGACGCATCCGCACGCGGTCGCCGACCTTGAAGCCATCCGCCGGCCGATTGGCCATTTCCATCAGCACTCTTGCGCCATTTGCGAATTGGACAAGCCCGAAATCGAAAGGCGGATCGGGCGAGAAATTGAGGCGATCCGCTGTGACCGAGATGATCGTCGCTTGCTCATCAGCCAGTCGGACATCCTCCAGCTGCTCCATTCCATGAATCGCGGGATTGACCGGATAGGGGCTTTTGGGGAATTGGACATTGCCCATGCTGTCGCGTCCACCGATAAATCCGATGGTGTCGCGCCCCACCCGATCCAGCACGGTGGCTTGCGCTTTTTGTTCAAACTCGGCGCGCATCCCCCAATCAAGGTCAATAGCTCCGGTCAAATTGAGAAAGCGGGTGAAATTGCGAAGAGACTCGCCTTCGGCCAGCAAAGCTAGCATTTCTGCCGCGCCGTCAACCGCGCCCGTCACTTGGAAAACCAGTGCATCAACCCCGCTGCCAAAACCAACCAACAGGACATAATCGCCGGGCTTGGCCGCAGCCAGCGCCAGCCCGAAAGCAAACAACGGATGGGCCGCACCCAGATCGCCAGCTTGATTGGACAGCACTTCGCAATGGTTCGGCGCAGCCATCTGTAACGCCTTGGCCACGCCCTTCCAACAATTGCCGACAGGCTCCACGCAGGCCGCTTGGGCAATTTGCGATGGCGTAATCCCTGCCGCCGCGCAAGCGTCCCGAATAGCCGGAACCAGCATTTCCGGCACGGCAATGTCGCGGACGAAGCGTTCCTCATAGGCATAGGGCGTGGGATGTTCGCGCGAGGCATAGCGGTCCACCAGATCGCGGGTGATGCAAGCGTGCCCGATCAAATGGGCCGCAGCATCATCGGCGACTAGCACCGCCGCCGCGCCATCGCCATAGGCGAATTGGGCGGTGCTGCCCGCTTGGGTCTGCCGTTTTTCCGCCGCAACAACCACCTCGGACGAATGTCCCAATAACGCATCAAGCAGGGCCGAAGTTCCCGCCCTGCGGCTGCCAGCCAGATCAGAGGTCCGGGTGGCGGGACTCAGTGCCAAGGCATCAACCAGCAAACCCGCCTGCGCCCGATCGGTGAAATAGGCCGAAGTAGACGCGAATCGCAGCGCCTGTAACGGCTCCGGCTCCGCAACCAACCCCGAAACCAATCCCAAAACCAATCCACGTGCCGCTTCAACCGCCATGGTCACCGGATCTTCATCCCAATCGGAGACGCAGCGAAAACCACTGCGCGGCATTGGCAGACCGGACCAAGCCAGCTCCTTGGCCGCGACCTTCCGATCCAGCCGCAACTGCGGAAGATAGCCACCGATCGCGGCGATACCGAAACCCACTTTGGTCACTCCCTCTCCACTCCATTCACCTCTTGGCTGAATGGAAAATCCAAAACGTCAGACTGTTCACTTGACAGTATCAAATGCATTTGTAAACAAGTTCACTATTGCATTGCAAGCAGCTTTTGCGCAATAGGCTCAAACCAGCTTTGGGCAATCAGCGGATCCCAGATCTGGGAGGGGGATGTATGGACGTTTTCAGAAGTGACGCGATGGCCGGCAAGGTGATTCTTGTCACCGGTGGCGGTGGCGGCCTTGGTCGTGAAATTGCGATGGCGCTGGCCGGTCGCAAGGCCAAAGTTCATATCTGCGGTCGGCGGCTGGGCTTGCTGCAAGACACGGCGCGTGAAATTACCGCAGCGACCGGATCGCCAGTTTTCGCCCATGCCTGTGACATGCGCGATGCCGATGCGGTTGACGCGATGATGGAAACCATCTGGCAAGATGAACCGCTGACCGGACTGGTCAACAATGCCGCTGCCAACTTCATTTCGCCCACCAAAGACCTGAGCGCCCGTGGCTTTCGCGCCATAACCTCGACCGTGATGGACGGCAGTTTCCATGCGACATTATCATGCGGCAAACGCTGGATCAGGGATGGCTTGCCTGGCTCGATTGTCTCCAATCTGGTGACATGGGTGTGGACAGGATCGGCTTTCGTCGTGCCATCGGCCATGGCCAAAACCGCAATCCATGCCATGACGATGAGCCTAGCCGCCGAATGGGGGCCGTATAATATCCGGCTCAACGCCACTGCGCCGGGGCCATTCCCGACCGAAGGTGCGTGGGACAAACTCAATCCAATTCCCGACACCACCTCTTCGGCCACCAGCGCGGATACCGTGCCGATGCGCCGCTTTGGCCGGATGCCTGAATTGACCAACCTGCTTACTTTCCTGCTGTCAGATGCCTGTGATTACCTCACCGGCCAGACCATCGCGATTGATGGTGGGCAGCATCTGGCCGGGCCGGGCACTTTTGCCGATCTGAGCAATTTGACCGAGGAACAATGGCAAGCGGCACGCGAAGCTATCGCCGGATCGGTGACCAAGGAAAAATCCCAGCGCGCCACCACCGGCGAGGGGGCATAAAACCATGATCGAACGAAGCCTGTTCTCGGCTGAGCATGACATGTGGCGCGAAACCGTGCGGCGCTTTGTCGAAAAAGAAATCGTGCCGTTCCACGCCCAGTGGGAAAAAGACGGCATCGTCCCGCGTGAATTGTGGTTGAAAGCAGGTGCCGAGGGGCTGCTATGCTGCACGGTTCCGGAAGAATATGGTGGGCTTGGCCTTGATTATCTGTTCGACGTCGTGGTTTTCGAGGAGCTGTGGCGCGTCGGTGCCAGCGGCCCCGGCTTTCTGATTCACACCGATCTTGTCGCCACCTATATCAAATCCTTCGGCACCGAAGCGCAAAAGCAACAGTGGTTGCCCAAGATGGTGCGCGGCGAAGCCATTGGCTCGCTGGGTATGACTGAACCGCACGCGGGCAGCGATCTGAAGGCGATCCGCACCCGCGCCGAAAAGGTCAAAAACGCCGATGGCACTGATGATTTTATGGTCAATGGCCAAAAAGTGTTCATTTCCAACGGCCAGATGTGCGATTTGCTGGTGCTGGCGACCAAGACTGACAGTTCGGCCGGGGCCAAGGGCGTAACGCTGTTTTTGGTCGATACCAGCCTGCCCGGATTCGAACGCGGCCAAAATCTCGAAAAACTGGGGATGAAAGCACAGGATACATCGGAGCTGTTCTTTGACAATTTGCGCATCCCCGCCTCGGCCATGCTCGGCGTTGAAGGCGAAGGTTTCAAGCTGATGATGACCAAGCTGTCGCAGGAACGGCTGGCCCAAGCCGTGCGTTCGGCCACGGTCGTCGAGACGATGATCGAATGGACGGTCGACTATACTGCGGAGCGCAAAGCATTCGGCCAGACCATCGCTGATTTCCAGAATACCCAATTCGTGCTGGCCGATCTGAAGGCGCGCAGCGTGATGGCCCGCGTCTTCACCGATCGCTGCATTGCCTTGTTCATGGCTGGTGAACTTGACCCGGTTGATGCCGCTATGGCCAAGCTGACCACGTCGGAACTCCATTGCGAAGCGGCGGACAAATGCCTGCAATTGTTCGGTGGCTGGGGTTATATGTGGGAATATCCCATCGCCCGTGCCTATGCCGATGCCCGCATCGTCAAAATTGCCGGTGGCTCGGTGGAAATTATGAAAACAATCATCGCCCGCGATATGTTCAAGGGCCGATTGAGGCGGGATAAGTGAACGTATTGACGATCCCCCTTGCCGAGCACGCTACAGGCGATAGTTTAGGGAAATCACTTCCCGGAGCTGTCCCTATGCAAAAAAATCTTGACGCCAATCTGCGGTTTGGTTTCCTAATTCATGATGTCTCGCGCCTGCGCCGGATTGTCGTGGATCGGGCGCTGAAACCCTTGGGAATTACCCGTTCACAGTGGTGGGTGCTGGCCTTTTTGTCGCGCCGCGATGGGATGACCCAAACCGCGCTGGCGGCGGATCTTGACCTGACCAAAGTGGCGATTGGCGGGCTGATTGATCGGATGGAAACCGGCGGCTTTGTTGAGCGCCGCGCTGATGAGCGCGATGCCCGCGCCCGCCGCGTCTTTCTGACCCGCGCCGGACAAAGGCTGGTCGCCTCGATCCGCGAGAATGTGGACATCGTTGAGACCGAAATTCTGGCCACGGTAACAGAGGACGAATTGGATGAAGCAGCCCGCGTGCTGCTCAAGATCAAGAGTCAGCTTATCGGTCTGGTCGGCGGCGATAATGAAACCCCCGATTTGGGAAGTTAAGTCCGGTATATCCGGCGCAATTTATGGGAGATTACCGTGAAGGGATTATCAGGCAAGGTCGCTATCGTTACCGGCGGCGGACAAGGTATTGGCAGAGCATTGGTGCTGCGCCTTGCCGAAGAGGGCTGCAAGGTCGCGATATTTGACCTAAGCATAACAGCGGGTGATGAAACCGCCAAGCTGGCGGGGGATGCCACGGTTAAAACCTGGCAAGTCGATGTCAGCGATTATGATGCAGTTCAGGCTGCGGTTGCGCAGGTTGAGAATGATCTCGGCCCGATCTGGGTGCTGGTCAATAACGCTGGTTGGGACAAGCCCCAGCCATTTCTTGCCACTGATCCGGCGTTCTGGAACAAGGTCATCGCGATCAATCTGACCGGCAATCTCAACACCCATTTCGCGGTGGCATCGCGCATGGTCAAGAACGGCGGCGGACGGATCATCAACATTGCCTCGGATGCTGCCAAGGTCGGCACCAGCAACGAAGCGGTCTATTCGGCTTGCAAGGGCGGGTTAATCTCATTCACCAAATCCATCGCCCGCGAATTGGCGCGCAAAAATGTGCTGGCCAATTGCGTCTGTCCGGGGCCAACCAACACGCCGATGATGGCATCGGTGGTGGGCGAAGGGCCAGACGCCGAAAAATGGAAAGACGCCATGCTGCGCGGCATCCCGCTCAAACGGATGGGCGAGCCAGAGGATTACGCCGGGATCGTTGCGCTGCTGGCATCCGATGACGGCGCCTATATCACCGGACAGGCCATTTCGGTCTCCGGCGGCATGAACATGGTTTGAGAGGACATCGCTATGACCCAACAATTTGAAGACATTATCTATGAAGTGCGTGGCCGCGCCGCCTGGATCATCATCAATCGGCCCAAGCTGTATAATGCTTTCCGCGCCCAAACCATCGAGGAACTGATCGCCGCGTTCAAGCTGGCCGCCGATGATCGCGGGGTTTCCAGCGTGGTGCTGACCGGTGCGGGCGACAAAGCATTCTGCACCGGCGGCGATCAAAGCGCGCATGAAGGCCAATATGATGGACGCGGCATTGTTGGCCTGCCGATCGACGAATTCCAGTCGATCATCCGCGATATTCCCAAGCCGGTCATTGCCCGGGTCAATGGCTTTGCCATCGGCGGCGGCAATGTTTTCGCCACGCTATGCGATCTGACCATCGCCGCTGACAGTGCCAAATTCGGCCAAGTTGGCCCCAAGGTTGGCTCGGTCGATGCCGGCTGGGGCACCGCCATGTTGGCGCGCCATGTTGGCGACAAAAAGGCGCGCGAAATGTGGTTCCTTAACCTGCAATATACCGCGCAAGAAGCCTGCGATATGGGGCTGGTCAACAAGGTGGTGCCTGCCGCCGAATTGGATGATGCAGTTAATCAATGGACCGATATGCTGGGGCAGCGGTCCCCCACCGCGCTGGCTTTGGCCAAGCGTTCATTCAACGCCGACAGCGAAAATATTCGCGGCATCTCGCTGATGGCGCTGAATGCGGTCAAGCTGTTTTACGATACCGAGGAATCGAAGGAAGGCGTTCGGGCCTTCACCGAAAAACGTGCGCCCGATTTCCACAAATATGTGAAGTGAAGGTGACGAGGCGCAGGGAGGAGTCCTAAATCATGGTCCGATCCCTGCGTTCGGGTGAATTGGCCAGCGTGTTACCGCCCGGCGGCAGCACGCTGGTGTCATCCTGTTCGGCCGAATCCGACCTTTTGGCCGCTGAAGTCCGGGCGGCTGGTGATGCGCTGGGCGCGATGGATTTTTCCGGTATTTTTGTCCCCGGTTTGAATTGCCATGATTGGCAAGCCGGTGCAGAATCGCGGATTACCAGTTTTTTCCAAACGCCGGAATTGCGCCAAAACCCCGAACGCAGCATGTTTTTACCGCTGTGTTATCAAGATATTATGCGCTTCTATCGCCAACAAAAGCCGCAAGCGGCGCTGTTCATGTGCGCGCCGCCAGATGGCGACGGCTTTTGCAGCTTTGGCCCAGAAGTCGCCTTTATCGCTGCCCTATGGCCAGAAATTCCTGTGCGAATTGCCCATATTAATCCGGCCATGCCGCGAACCAAGGGTGACACGGGCATTCCCTTTGCCGAACTGACCGCTTTTTTTGAGGGCGATCAGATTCTGCGCGGCATGGCTCCAGCACCAGCCGATTCTGTCACCTCGGCCATCGCCGCGCATGTGGCAAGTTTGGTGCCCAATGGCGCGACAATCCAAACCGGACTGGGCAAATTGCCCGATGCGGTGTTGATGGCGCTGTGCGATCATCGCGGGTTGCGACTGCACAGTGGTCTGGTCGGCGATGGTATATTATCCTTGCTCGATTCGGGCGCGCTGGCGCATGGGGATGGGGCGCATGGGGATGGGGCGCATGGGGATGGGGCGCATGGCGGGGCCGCGCTGGTCGGCGTCGCGATCGGCAGTCAGGCGCTCTATGACCGGCTGGACGACCCGCATTTTCAGTTCCGGCCCGTAACCACCACCCATGATCCCGATATTTTGGCGTCTATTGACCGCTTGGTGACGATCAATTCTGCGATGGAAGTCGATCTCTATGGACAAGTCTTTGCCGAGGCTTCGTCACGCGGGTTTCAATCCGGCCCCGGCGGTGCCAGCGATTTTGCCCGAGGGGCACGGCGCAGCAATGGCGGATTGCGGATCATCGCCCTGCCCGCGCAATCAGGCGCGATAGATCGCATAGTCGCGCCCGGCACAGGTCATGGCCCGGTATCTTTGTCGCGATTTGACGTGGATTTTGTCGTCAGTGAATATGGTATCGCCGATCTTCGACTGCAAGATTACCACCACCGCGCCGCCGCGCTGATCGCGATAGCCGCGCCATCGCACCGCGATGAACTGGCGCAATCATGGGCGACATTGGCGAAACACATATAAAGACAGGAGTGCCTAATGGCCGCAGGTAAAGTCATCATCAGTTGTGCAATAACGGGGTCAATCCACACCCCGTCAATGTCGCCCCATCTGCCTGTCACCGCGCAGGAAATCGCCGACAGTGCACTGGGCGCGGCAGAAGCTGGAGCGGCGATTGTCCATCTTCATGCCCGCAATCCCGTGGATGGCCGACCGGATCAAACCCCAGAGGCCTTTGAACCTTTTCTAAAAATCATCAAACAGCGCAGCGATGTGGTGGTCAATCTCACCACCGGCGGATCGCCTTATATGTCGGTGGAAGAGCGCGTGCGGCCCGCCGCCCATTGGCAGCCCGAAGTCGCCAGCCTTAATATGGGGTCGATGAATTTTGGCCTGTTTCCGATGCTGAAACGCTACAAAGACTTCAAGCATGATTGGGAACAGCCAATGCTAGAAGCCTCGCACGATCTGGTGTTTCGCAACAGTTTCAAAGATATACGCTATGCGCTGGAAGTGCTGAATGCCACTGGCGCCCGCTATGAATTTGAATGCTATGATACCAGTCACCTCTATAATCTCCATTATTTCTGGCAGGAGGGATTGGTTCAGGCCCCCTTGTTCATTCAAACCTGTTTTGGCCTGCTGGGCGGGATCGGCGCGCACCCCGATGATGTGATGCATATGAAACGCACAGCTGACCGCTTGTTTGGCGATAATTACCGCTGGTCGGTGCTGGCCGCTGGGCAATCACAAATGAAAGTCGCGGCGATGGCGGCGGCAATCGGCGGGCATGTCCGTGTGGGTCTGGAAGATTCGCTGTGGCTGGGGCGCGGCGAACTGGCACCAAGCAATGCGGCGCAAGTTACCCGTGTGCGGCAGATCATCGAAGGACTGGGGCTGGAAGTGGCCTCGCCCGACGAAGCGCGGGCAATTCTGACGTTGAAGGGAGGCGATAAAGTTGGCTTCTGACACCCCTCTCCCGACATTGACCCAGTTTCGCGTCGAACCGCAGCCTAACGGGCTGGTGCATTTCATCTTCGATTGCCCTGACAGGTCGATGAATGTCTTTTCGAACAAGGCGATCCATGAATTGGGCCATTTCGCGCATTGGTTGCAACACAGCGATATGCGCGGGGTTGTCGTGCGTTCGGGCAAGGCGAATGGCTTCTGCGCGGGGGCTGACCTCACCGAGCTGGGCCTTGCCTATGAGATGATCGTCGCCGCTCCACCGGCAGATCGCTTTGACATGGCCTTCGACCATTTCTTCCCACTTAGCCATGCCATTCGCCGGCTGGAAACCGCAGGAAAGCCGGTTGCTGCGGCCATTGCGGGGGTCGCGCTGGGTGGCGGTTGTGAACTGGCGATGGG
>JBEAOQ010000327.1:0-4667 GCA_041164845.1 Pseudomonadota bacterium
CGGATTATGCATCGGCAAAGAAGGCTGTGACAAGACCGGCGCAATCACTGCTTTTTCCAACATCATGGATAGGGCAAAATTTCCGGTGAAACACATGCCGATCGCGCCTACTCCCTTGCCGCCGCATTCTTGATGGGCCTGTGCCGCCAACGCCCGCAACCATTGGGTTACGGGACTGGTGGAATTGCTGGCAAAAGCGCGAAATTCTTTGCTGATACAGGCCCGCGCCAGCGTCACCATAGCCTTACCATTGCCCGGCAACACGCCATCATCGCCAAATAGGGAGGGCATAAACACGGTCAAGCCAGCATCACGCACCATGCGGGCAAACCGCGCCACATAGGGGCTGATCCCCGGAATTTCCGACATGACAATCACCGCCGGACCTTGGCCCGAAACATAGACCCGCTTGGTTATTCCCATCAGGGTCATCTCGCGCTTGTCAAAATCTTCAAGCGAATCTCTGAAACCCCGGGCAATATCAGCCATTTCCCACTCCAATCCTCATTCGATCCGGCAGGCATCGGCAAAATCAAGCCGTGGGTTGCGCGGAAACAGGCTATCGGCGCGGCCATAGCCCAATGCACAGATAAAATTGGCTTGCCAGCGGCCATCGGGCATGAAGGCGGCGTTCAGCTTTGCCGCATCAAAGCCCGACATTGGCCCGCAATCAAGCCCCAAGGCCCGCGCAGCAATTATCAGATAAGCCCCCTGCAACGGCACATTACGCGCCAGCATATCGGCGATTAGCGCGTCTTTGCCGGCAAAGACCGACTGGTAATCACGCGCAGGGAACAGCTTGGGCATTTCATCGTAAAAGCGGCTGTCTCCCGCCACGATCACCGTCACCGGGGCAGAAGCCACTTTGGCGACATTGCCGGGATTAACGCATTCCCCCAGCCGTGCCTTGGCGGTGACAGAGGTCACGAAGATAAACCGTGCGGGGCAGGTGTTGGCCGCTGTCGGCCCCCATTTCACATGGTCGTATAATTCACCCAGCAATTCCGGCGCGATTGGCTTGTCTTCAAAGGCGTTATAACTCCGTGCTTCTGCGAACAGGGCATTGGGGTCAATCACCACACCAACGGCAGTTTGTCAGGCTGCAAGATGCCGCCGGTATGGGTTTTGACCAAATAGCCATCCTGAATGCGAAAAGGCGGAATGGCTTTCAGAAATTCTTCCAGTGCGATACGCATTTCCCGCCGCGCCAGATGCATCCCGACACAGAGATGCGGGCCATAGCCAAAGCTGAGATAGCGGGATTTGCGACCAAGTTTGACCACGCCAGCATCTTCATAGGCTTCAGGATCATGCCCCGCCAAACAGGTCGGCATCGCCACCTTGTCACCCGGTTGAAAGGTCACGCCGGCAATAGTCACAGCATTTTTGCAGGTGCGAAAAGTGGTGACCGCAGGATAGGCGCGCATCATTTCTTCGATGCCATCCATAATCATTTCCGGATGGGCGCGCAGCGTCGCCTGATCTTCGGGGTGGGTGGCCAAATGGCGAAATTGCCAAGCCATATTGGTGGAAACCGTGTCCATGCCGCCGATAAACAAATTGAACGTGAAGCCGACCAGTTCATCATCGGTCAGCGGGCGACCGTCAATCTGCGCAGTGACGCCATAGCTGATTAAATCGCCGCGTGGATTGGCTTTGCGATCGGCAATCTCGGCGCGCAGATAGGTGACCGCTTTGCGCGAGGCTTCGGCGATGGTGCCCAGATCATTGGTGTGCAGCAGATCCATTTCCCATTCGAGGAAGGTGGAGACCATGCTTTGCGGCAGGCCCATCAGTTCAAGGAACACTTTGATCGGAAATTCAAAGGCGAAATCATGGACGAATTCGCAGGAGCCTTTGGCCTTGATTTCCGCGCAAAATTCCTGCGCATATTGGCGAATTTTGCCGTCCAGCTTGTTGATTTCTTTGGGCGTGAACAGCGGGTTGACGAATTTGCGATATAGCCCGTGCATCGGCGGATCGGTTTCGGCGGGCAGCGATGACCATGTTTCCCCCAGCAGCATGGCAAAGGGCGCGAAGTCTTTGTTGGAAAAATTATCGGTGTCGAAATAGATTTTTTCCAAATCCGCCACCCGCCGGACAATCCAAGCCGGGGTTCCGCCCGGATAGGCATCCAGCGCATAAAACACCGGCGGCATGGTTTTGTGCATGTTGGGAATCAGGGTCTCAAACGGGTTTTCATCAATCAACCCGCCCATTTTGATTGGATAATCCAGCACCAATTCGGGTGGCACATGGGCCGGAGCCTCGGTCACTTGTAAACCCAACATCGCCTAACTCTCCATCTGAACATTCACACAGTCTGGAAGTTAGCTATCGCCATGCCCATTGCAGCCTACAGAACGATAGGGTGCGCAAAAAGATCTGGGTCAATGCGCCGCGCCCCAGCTGAGGCCAAAGCCAACTTCTACCCCCAGCGGCACTGACAGCGGCATGGCTGGCAGGGCGGCTTCGGACATCACCCGTTGGATGACCGCAGAGGCGGCGGGGACGTCGGTCTCGGGCAATTCAAACACCAATTCATCATGCACTTGCAGCAACATCCGGACATGACCCAGCCCCGCATCGCGCAAAGCTGGCTGCATCCGCACCATCGCGCGTTTGATAATATCGGCGCTGGTGCCTTGGATTGGAGCATTGATCGCGGCACGTTCGCTGCCCATGCGTTCGGTTTGGTTGCTGGCGCTGATCCGGGGGAACCAACATTTGCGGCCAAACAGCGTTTCCGAATAGCCCTTGTCGCGGACGCTAGACAGGGTTTCGTGGATATAGCGTTGGATGCCGGGGAACCGGGCGAAATAGGTTTCGATCATCGCTTGCGCTTCATCGCTGGAGACCCCCAGCCGCCCCGCCAGACCCCAGCGCGAAATGCCATAGAGGATGGCGAAATTGATGGTTTTGGCGCGGCCACGGGTATCGCGGTTGACCTCGCCAAACAATTCGCCCGCTGTGCGCGAATGGATGTCTTCGCCGCTGGCAAAGGCGTCTTTGAGCGCCGGAACATCGGCCATATGCGCGGCTAGGCGCAATTCGATCTGGCTGTAATCCGCCGCCAGCAGGACGTTACCCGATTCGGCGACAAAGCAATCGCGGATTTGGCGGCCAATTTCGGTGCGAATCGGGATGTTTTGCAGATTGGGTTCGGTGGAGGACAACCGTCCGGTTTGCGCACCGACAAGGCTGTAGGATGTATGCACCCTGCCCGTTTGCGGGTTGATCGCGGCTTGCAAAGCTTCGGTGTAGGTTGAGCGCAATTTGGATAATTGCCGCCATTCGAGAACTTTGGCGGCCATGCCTACACCCTGCGCCGCCAGCCCTTCGAGAATGCCGACATCGGTGGAATATTGCCCGCTTTTGCCTTTTTTGCCGCCTTTTAAGCCCATTTTATCGAACAGAATCTCACCCAATTGTTTGGGGCTGCCGATGGTGAAGCTCTGGCCGGCTAATGTGTGAATTTCGCCTTCCAATGCGGCGATACCTTCGGCGAAGCTATGCGACAGGCCCGCCAATTTCTCGCGGTCAACCTTGATCCCATGGCGTTCCATCTGGGCAACCACCGGCACAAGCGGGCGGTCAACCCGTTCATAAATCCGGGTTGCGCCCTCTTCGGACAGGCGCGGTTTAAGCAGACGGTGCAGCCGCCACGTCACCTCGGCATCTTCGGCGGCATAGGCAGTTGCGCGCTCTAGCGGCACTTCGGCGAAGCTAATCGCCGATTTTCCTGTGCCGCAGATCTCTTTGAAGGCGATACAAGCATGGCCGAGATGGCGGCGGGCGAGTTCATCCATGCCATGCCCACCGCCAACACCTTCTTCGCTGCGGCCCGCGTCCAGATCAAAGCTCATCACCATGGTGTCGTCGATCGGGTGGACGTGGATAGCGTGGCGGGCCAGCACATTCAGATCATATTTGGCGTTTTGGCCTATTTTCAACACGGCATCCGATTCGAGCAGCGGTTTGAGCCGCGCCAAAGCATCAGCCAGCGGAATTTGATCGGGTTTTTCGGCGAACATATCGCTGCCGCCGTGGCCCAAGGGGATGTAGCAGGCCTGATTCGGCCCGACGCACAGGCTGATCCCCACCAGATCGGCTTGCATCGCATCCAACGCGCTGGTTTCGGTGTCAAAGGCGATGGTGCGGGCGGCAAAACCACGGGCGATCCAGCTGTCGAGCGCGTCCAGCGTTTGCACACAGTGAAACGCGGCGCGGTCGATGGCTGGCAGCGGGGCGAGGGTTTGGCGTGAGGCTCCGGGGATGGACGAATCACTTTGAGGCGCGGCTGTGGTGGAGAGGGTAACGGCTTTTGCCGGATTAAGGTCGGTGCGGCGTTCGGGGCTGCCACGCCCCGAATCCAAGCGTTTGAGCAGGCTGGTAAAGCCATGTTTGGTCAGGAAAATCGCCAAAGGGTCGGGCGGAATTTGGCCGAGTGCGAAAGATTCCAGCGGCAGGGGCAGCGGGCAATCTTCTTTTAATTGCACCAAAATCCGCGACAGCCGGGCCATATCGGCCTGTTCGATCAAGCTATCGCGCAATTTGCCCGCTTTCATATCGGGAGCGGCGGCCAGCACCGATTCGAGATTGCCGTGGTCTTGGATCAGTTTGGTCGCGGTTTTGGGGCCAATCCCGCGAATGCCGGGGATATTATC
>JBEAOQ010000328.1:0-4894 GCA_041164845.1 Pseudomonadota bacterium
CCCCAATGGGGGAGGATTGTTAAAGGCAATCTAATGGACTTTATCTCAATCCTATCCATCTTCGTTATGGCCTGCTTTGTCGGCTATTACGTCGTCTGGTCGGTCACCCCCGCCTTGCATACCCCTCTCATGGCGGTCACTAACGCGATTTCATCGGTTATCATCGTCGGCGCGCTGATCGCAGCGGCGGCAACCGGCTCGGCGTCTTCCAAATGGCTCGGGCTACTGGGTGTCGTGCTGGCCAGTGTCAACATCTTCGGCGGATTTGCGGTAACGGCGCGGATGTTGGCCATGTATAAGAAAAAGGAACGCTGATGTCTCGACTTCGCTCGACACGAACGGGAGTCAAAAAATGACCCATACCGCCCTTCCTGCTTGGGTTGGCCTCGCTTACCTCATTGCTGGCGTCTGCTTTATTCTGGCGCTGCGTGGCCTGTCCTCGCCCTCGACATCGCAACGCGGCAATCGCTATGGCATGGTCGGGATGCTGATCGCCGTGGCCACCACCCTGCTGATCGAAGCCCCTGTCCCCGATGGCGCTTTCCTGCCGCAACCCACGTCCGAAGACCTGACGATTCTGGCGCAAATCCTTGTCGCTATCGCGTTGGGTGCTGCCATCGGCATTGTCACCGCCCGCCGGATAAAAATGACCGATATGCCGCAGCTGGTCGCCGCATTTCACTCGCTAGTCGGGCTTGCGGCGGTGCTGGTGGGCTGGGCCGCCTATCTCAATCCGGTGGCCTTTGGCATTGCAGCAGCCGACGGCGCGATCCATCTGCAAAGCCGCATCGAACTGGGCCTTGGCCTGGCCATCGGCGCGATTACCTTCAGCGGCTCGGTTATCGCCTTCCTGAAACTCGCCGGTAAAATGAGCGGCGCACCGATCATGCTGCCCGCCCGCCACATTATCAATCTAGGCACACTGGCGGCAATCATCGGGCTGGTCGGCTATTTCACCCAAGATCAGGCGATCTGGGTCATCGCCACCATTACCGCGCTATCGTTCATTATCGGCTTTTTGCTGATTATCCCCATCGGCGGCGCGGATATGCCGGTGGTGGTGTCGATGCTCAATTCCTATTCGGGTTGGGCCGCCGCCGCGATGGGCTTTACCCTGCACAACAGCGCGATGATAATCACCGGCGCTTTGGTCGGCTCCTCGGGCGCAATCCTATCCTATATCATGTGCAAAGCGATGAACCGCAGTTTCATTTCGGTGATCGCCGGTGGTTTTGGCGCAGAAGCCGCCACCAGCGACGGCGCGGCCAAAGAACAACGCCCGTGGAAACGCGGGTCAGCCGAAGATGCGGCCTTTATGCTCGAACAAGCCGAAAATGTTATCATCATCCCGGGCTATGGCATGGCTGTGGCACAGGCCCAGCACGTGCTGCGCGAAATGGGCGATCAGCTGAAAAAAGCTGGGGTCAATGTCAAATATGCCATCCATCCGGTGGCGGGGCGGATGCCGGGCCATATGAATGTGCTGCTGGCCGAAGCCAATGTCCCCTATGACGAAGTGTTTGAATTGGAAGACATCAACGGCGAATTTGCCCAATGCGATGTCGCTTTCATCATTGGGGCCAATGATGTGGTCAATCCAGCGGCCAAAACTGACAAGAGCAGCCCAATTTACGGGATGCCGGTGTTTGATGTCGACAAGGCAAAAACCGTATTGTTCATCAAACGCAGCATGGGTGGGGTCGGTTATGCCGGCGTAGATAATGATGTTTTCTATATGGATCAAACGCTTATGCTGCTGGCCGATGCCAAGAAAATGGTGGAAGATATTGTCAAAGCCCTAAGCCATTGAACGCGGCATTGATGGAGCACGATATGGCCAAATTCGGCAAAACAGCGTTAAAACTGGCCTATAATGCCACCATAATTGCCTGTCTTTTGGCCACAACCGGCTGCGTGGAAAAAATCGCCCAAAGCCGTGTCCGCACGGCGCTGATCGACGCTGGCCTGTCGGAACAGCTGTCGCAATGTATGGCCCACCGCATGGTTTCTGAATTAACAATCAAACAGTTACGCAAGATGGAAGCGTTAAAAGGGCCAAAGAAAACCGCCTTTGAATATATCGCCGCCGTGCAAAAAATGAATGAACCCGAGGTCGTCCGCGTCACCGCCGCCAGCGCCGCCGTCTGCGCATCTGGCTTTGGCCGTTGATAAATAACATAAAATTGTGACCCTATCGCATCTGGCCTGTAATCCCGCCCAATCACGAGGCCGCGAATTTCCCTTGGAATCGGCGCTTTCGCGTGGCCCTCGATCAGACTATCAACGCGACCGTGATCGCATCATCCACTCCATCGCCTTCCGCCGATTACGCCATAAAACTCAAGTATTTATCGCCCCCGATGGCGATCATTACCGCGTCCGCTTAACCCACAGCCTCGAAGTCGCGCAAATCGGCCGCGTCATCGCCCGTGCTTTGGGCTTGGACGAGGACTTGACCGAAGCCCTCTGTCTGGCTCACGACATCGGCCACCCACCCTTCGGCCATTCGGGCGAAGATGCCCTCAATGAGGCGATGCTAGGGCAGGGCGGATTTGACCATAATGCCCATACATTACGGGTGCTTATGCGTCTGGAATCACCCTATTGCAACCATAATGGCCTCAACCTCAGCTGGGAATTGCTTGAAGGTCTGGCCAAGCATAATGGCCCGATAACCCAACCGACATGGGCGATGGGTGAGCTAAACACCGCATTTCCGCTGGATTTGCCCGAATGGGCCAGTCTGGAAGCGCAAGTCGCGGCGATTGCCGATGACATTGCCTATGACAATCACGATATCGACGATGGGCTGCACGCGGGCTTTCTTGATCTGGATGATTTGCTGACCCAAGCGATGATTGCCCAAGGCTGGCAAGAGGTCGAGCGCCGCTTTCCCCATGCCCCGCGTGATCGGCAATTAAAAGAATTGGTGCGCAGCCAGATTGGCCTGATGGTCAATGATGTTATCGCCGAAACCCGCAAACGGACCACAGGGATGGGCAACATTGCGGATGTGCGCAGTAGCAATCATGCGAGCGTCGGATTTAGTCCGGAACTGGCTGATTCAGAGAAATTATTGAAAAAATTCCTCTATGCGCGGCTCTATTATCATCCCGACCAATTGGCGACGGCCACCCGTGCGCGTGATGTCATCGCAAAATTATATAGCGCCATAGACGACGAACCGCGCCATATGCGCAAGCCATGGTTGGAAAATTTGCCAGAAAAT
The DNA here is from genome assembly GCA_041164845.1 of Pseudomonadota bacterium. Taxonomy (GTDB): domain Bacteria; phylum Pseudomonadota; class Alphaproteobacteria; order Sphingomonadales; family Sphingomonadaceae; genus Novosphingobium. The sequence goes on from JBEAOQ010000328.1 coordinate 3,230, forward strand.
CAGCCATATCGCGCCAGATATATCGCCGATTACATCGCGGGAATGACCGATCGTTTTGCCATATCAACCTATTCCGCTATTTTTGGCACTATTCCAGAAGGGCTGCGTAATGTCTGATCCACGCGGCATGGCTGTGGATGGATGCAATTTGCCCTTTGACTTCGCAGCCGCAACATAAGATGAAGGCTTAATCGCTGATCGCGCGGGAGAGTTTTGGTGATTCGCATCTGCGAAAAATCCAAACGCCGAAGGAGCAACCGCCCCGGAATCTCTCAGGCACAATGGACCGCGTGGATCAATAGCGATGCTCTGGAAAGAGTCCTGCACATTGCGGAGCAGGGCCGCCGAAGGGGTAACTCTGACCTGTTCAGAGGAAAGCTCTCAGGTTTCCGTGACAGAGGGGGCACCTGAAATGGTGTGCTAACTGTTGCGGAGCTATGTCTTGTGAGCGAGAATTCAGAAATTGATGATGCCGAAACCCCGATTGAAACGGGGGTTTTGCCGCTGGATGGCTGGCACCGTGGGCGCGGCGGGCGGATGGTGGAATTTGCCGGCTATTGGATGCCTGTGCAATATGAAGGCATTATCGCCGAGCACCTCTGGACCCGCAGCAGCGCCGGTCTGTTTGATGTCAGCCATATGGGGCAATTGCTGATTTCGGGCGAAAATGTGGATGCGGCGCTTGAATCGCTTCTGCCGATTGATCTCTCCACATTGAAATTAGGGATGCAGCGCTATTCGCTGTTGCTGAATGAAACCGGCGGCATATTGGATGATTTAATGGTCCAAAGATGGCCCAATCACATCTATCTGGTGGTTAATGGTGCAACCAAATGGGATGATATTGCCCATTTGCGCGAAAATTTGCCCGATACTATCACCCTGAATCATCTCGAAGATCAAGCCTTGCTGGCGCTGCAAGGGCCGAAAGCAAGTGCCGCTTTGGAACGCATTGTCACCGGCGAATATCCGCTGTCTTTGCTGACCTTTATGCGTTTTGGCCTGTTTGATTTTAACGGCGCACCGCTGACCATCAGCCGTTCGGGATATACTGGCGAAGATGGCTTTGAAATTTCAATTGCCGCCGAACATGCCGCCGCTTTGGCCGATGCATTATGCGCGCAAGCTGAGGTCAAGCCTATCGGCCTTGGTGCCCGCGATTCTTTGCGATTAGAGGCTGGATTGCCGCTCTATGGCCATGATTTGGACGAAGATAGTGATCCAATCAGCGCCGACCTTGGCTTTGCGATAGGCAAGCGCCGCCGGGCAGATGGCGGGTTTATCGGGGCCGAGTATATTCAGGCCGCACTTGCAAGTGGAACGGCAAAAAAACGCGTGGGATTGACAATGGAAGGCCGCATGTCTGCCCGTGAAGGTGCAGATGTATATGTTCAAAATCAACATATTGGATGCATAACCTCTGGTGGATTCTCACCCAGCTTAAATCACCCAATTGCCATGGCCATGCTCGATTCGCGCTATGCCGAAATTGGTACCAGCGTTGACATCGACATTCGCGGCAAACGTCTGCCCGCTACGGTGGTCGCCATGCCCTTCGTCCCACATAAATATCACCGTACAGGAGCAGCCCAATGACCCGTTATTTCACCAAAGAGCATGAATGGATTGATATTTCCGGCGATGAAGGCACCGTGGGCATCAGCG
>JBEAOQ010000329.1:0-3898 GCA_041164845.1 Pseudomonadota bacterium
CGGTAAAATGATAGAAGCGCACCGGCGAAGGTCAGTTTGGTGCCATCACTACAGCCTGCAAGTTGACGGCGCAGGTCGCCAACCGTGAATTCATTGTCGCTCATATTATTTCTGCATATCTGGAACATAACATGACCGCCCTAAGAAGGGAAGGGAAGATTTACTCATTGTGAAGTTAACCGACAAACAGGGCTAATCAATAGGCTCCCCCGAAGCCCCTTTATTGCCTCACACTCCCCCCATCATAAACCCTCTTATTCGGCTTAATATAGCTCACATCATCGGTCGGTATTTCAAGCCGCACTCTTCCACCCCGGCGCGGGCGAACCACGCAGCAAACCCTCGGTGCTTAAATGCTCATCCATATCTGGCCAATGAATGCCGTAACCCGCTGCGCAGGTCTGCCAGTTGGCGCGTTGTTCGGGGGTGGCGTCAAACAGACGCGGATACCACGCTAGCGGCACCGATATCGTCCGACCATCTTTCAGCCCGACAATCAAATTGTCATCATCACAGCGCACATCATCCACGCGCTCATCAGCGGTTGCCGCCAAAATACCCATACCATGCCTCCAACAACAGTGTCCGGTTTTCGCGCACCAGAGTCAAGATTTGCGACAACTCCTTGGACTTGAAACCACTTTGCCGCGCAAATGCGACGTTCTCCAGCCAAACTTTTGCCCCGCCATCGCCGCGATCAACATGGACATGCGGCGGTTCCCCCGGCTCATGGCTAAAGAAGTAGAAGCTATAGCCGTTTGCACGAAAAACCGTCGGCACAGCAGCTTCCCTTCAATACACCCGCTTCTTCGGCTTAATATAGCTCACATCATCGGTCAGCGTATACTCGTGCACCGGCCGATAATCGATCTTCACCCCGCCGCCCGTTCCGCCCCAGCCATCAAACCACGCCGCCGTGTGTTTCATCCAGTTCTTGTCATCACGCTCAGGGAAATCTTCATGGGCATGGGCGCCGCGTGATTCTTTGCGGTTATGTGCGCCGTGGATTGTGACCGTGGCTTGCGAAATCAGATTGTCCAATTCCATCGTCTCGATCAGATCAGAATTCCAAATCAACCCGCGATCCGAAACCCCAATATCCTGCATCCGCGCATAGGTTTTGGCCAGATCAGCCTTGCCTTCCGACATCAGCACATCGTCACGGAACACCGCGCAACCCTTGGTCATCGTGCGCTGCATTTCCAGCCGGATTTCCGCCGTGGGCGAACCACCCGACGCATTGCGGAAATGGTCCAAACGGGTCAGCGCCAGATCAGCCGCATCCTTGGGCAATTCGGCATGGGCCGTTCCCGGCTTAATCAATTCAGCCAACCGATGCCCCGCCGCACGGCCAAACACCACCAAATCAATCAGCGAATTAGACCCAAGCCGGTTCGCGCCATGCACCGACACACAGGCCGCTTCGCCCACGGCAAACAGCCCCGGCACCACGGTTTCCGGATTGCCATCCGCGCCAATCGTCATCACTTCGCCGTGATAATTGGTGGGAATCCCGCCCATATTATAATGCACCGTCGGGCACACCGGCAAAGGTTGCCGCGTCAGATCGACACCGGCAAAAATTTTGCCGCTTTCGGTGATGCCGGGCAAACGCTCGGCCAAAACCTTTGGGTCAATATGATCCAAATGCAGGAAAATATGGTCCTTATTCGGGCCAACCCCGCGCCCTTCGCGCATTTCCAAAGCCATCGACCGCGACACCACATCGCGCGATGCCAAATCCTTGGCCGACGGCGCATAGCGTTCCATAAACCGCTCGCCCTCGGAATTGGTCAGATACCCACCCTCGCCGCGCGCACCTTCGGTAATCAACACCCCCGCGCCATAAATCCCGGTGGGATGAAACTGAATAAATTCCATATCTTGCAACGGCAGACCCGCACGCAACGCCATACCGCCGCCATCGCCAGTGCAAGTATGCGCCGAGGTTGCGGTATAATAGCTGCGGCCATAACCGCCAGTGGCCAGCACCACCGCCTTGCCACGGAAACGGTGGATTGTGCCGTCATCCATGCACATGGCGATCACGCCAACGCATTTTCCGCCATCCATAATCAGGTCAATGGCGAAATATTCAATAAAGAAATCAGCCTGATATTTCAAACTTTGCTGATACAACGCATGCAACATGGCATGGCCAGTGCGATCCGCCGCCGCGCAAGTGCGCTGCACCGGCGGGCCTTCGCCCATATTTTGCATATGCCCACCAAACGGCCGCTGATAAATCGTGCCATCGGCGTTGCGCGAAAACGGCACACCGGCATGTTCCAATTCGTAAACCGCCGCCGGAGCTTCGCGCACCATATATTCAATCGCGTCTTGATCGCCCAACCAATCCGACCCCTTGACGGTGTCAAACATATGCCACGTCCAATGATCGGGCGAATTATTTTGCAAAGACGCCGCAATCCCGCCCTGCGCCGCCACCGTATGGCTGCGCGTTGGGAACACTTTGGTGATGCAAGCGGTTTTCAAACCGGCTTCGGCGCTGCCCATGGTGGCGCGCAAGCCCGAACCGCCCGCGCCAACCACTACGGTGTCATAGCTGTGGTCGATGATTTTATAGGCAGGCTGGGTGGAAGAATTTGACATATTACGCGCCTCCCAGCGCCAGACGAAGGACACAAATCAAACCGAATAGGATACCCGCAAATGTGGCCATATTCAGCACGGCAAAAGCTGCAAATTTGCCGCTGGATGTATGGATATAATCTTCAAGCATCACCTGCATACCCAGCCTGGCGTGCCAGAAGGTGCAAATCAGCAACAGCCCCATCGCAGTGGCAGGGAACAGATGCGCGATCCAATCATGCACCGTAATGTAATGAAAATTGGGCAGCATCAACAGCGACACCACCAGCCAAATGCTGAGCACCACATTGCCGACAGCGGTAAAGCGTTGCAACAACCAATGATGCGACCCTGAATGCGCCGAACCCAGCCCACGCACCCGTCCGATTGAGGTTCCTTCACCCATATCAAAAACCCCTTAACGCAACAAAATCGCCGCCCAAAAGGCAGCGGTTAGAACAACGCCAATCACCGGCGTCACCACCGACCAACGGGCATTGACCACCAGTTCATATCCCGCGCCAATATCCATGACAAAATGGCGGATGCCCGAAGCAAAATGGTTGAAAAAAGCCCAGCTAATGCCAACCAACACCACCAAACCAAATGGCGATCCCATGCATTTGACAAATTGGGCATAGCTGTCAGCCCCACCCGCCAGCGACCCCAGCCAAAACACCAGAACACCCAACCCAGCCACCGCCAGCCCATTGCCCGAAACACGGTGCAAAATCGAGGTCAACATCGCCGGCCCCCAGCGCCAAATGGTGATATGCGGCGATAATGGCCGATTTTTTGTGGTGCTGGTCTGGCTCATAGACTCGATACCCCTAATGATGCGCAAGGCGTGCAACTGTTACCCGCCACCCCTTAGCCAAAATGCGAGGCGGTGCAAGGGCTAGAGACGAAATTTGCCCTTCTTCCCCCCTCCCCTTCAAGGGAGGGGTTGGGGGTGGGATCTGTCACATCCCACAATGTTACAATTCTGAGCCAGAATCCCACCCTTGGCACCTCCCCCATCTCGCCCTATAGGCCCAGCCATGACCGCATCTGCCGACAGCTGGAAAATCACCGCCCTCGCCCCGCGTCCCATCATCCAAGCCGCGCTAATCCAGCATGAAGATGCGTGGGATTGGGATCCTGACATCGTGCTTACTGGCTGCGAAATTGCCGAAGACAAACCGGACGATTGGCGCTTAGATGTTTATTTCCCGCACAAACCAACAGCATCAGACACGACCGCCGTCGCCGCCCTGTTCACCGGCAAAGCTCCCAAACTGACAACAGAAAAACTGCCCGATGAAGA
>JBEAOQ010000330.1:0-4011 GCA_041164845.1 Pseudomonadota bacterium
GCCGGTTTTTTCGCCGCGTGCTAGGAGCAGCAGCAAGGTGGCTCCGGTCAGCACCGCAAAACCGCAGATGGTGAGGTAGAGGTTAAAACTGCCGCCGCTGCTTTCCATGGTTTTGCCCAAGAGCAAAGCGCCGCTGGCGGTGGAAAATGACATGACGGCGGTGAGCAGCCCCATCACCGAACTGTATATGTCCACACCAAAACGACGGGCGACAAGAAAAGCGACGATGTCGCCTTCGGCCCCAAAGGCAAATCCAAGAAAGAACGACGCCAAGATGATGATGGCTGGACTATCCAGCGGTGAGGCAAACACGAACAGCGCCAGACTGGGCAGCGCCAGCGAAACAAAGGAAACAACATAGGGTTTTAGGCGATCCAAGGCATAGCCAGTGACAAAGCGGCCCGCCAACATGCCGAACAGTGGCAAACTCATATAAAATCCGGCATTTTTCCCGCTGATACCATTTTGCAGGAGCAAGTTTTTTAACTGAACCAGCAGCAGGGTTTGTGGCAGATTGCACAGCGCCATTGCACCCAACAAAATCCAAAAAGCCCGGCTTTTGAAAATCATCGGATAATCATCGCGGGCGCGGCGTTTGGGGGTGCCCGCCTGTTTGGCCCGATGGGCATCGGCGGGAATCAGCAGAAAACAGGCCAGACCCGCCAATGCTGTGCCAATCGCCGCCGCCGTATAGGCGCTGCGCCAGCCAGCTGATTCGACATAGTTGTTGAGCAGGGGGGCGATGACAAAGCCGCTGATCGCTGGGCCAGAGGCGACAATCGCCAATGCCAGACCCCGGGCCGTGTTGCTGAATTGCACCGCCAAACGGGTATAGACGGTGGAGGTGGTGGTGACGCACAGCACGCTTTGGACAATGAAAATAGCGATATAGGTTGAAAGCTGGCCATCCATCCGGCTGTAAGCGAGATAGACCAGCGGCAGGGTTACTTGGCCGATAAGCGCGGTCCAGCGCACGCCGATGACGTCGGTCAGCCGCCCAATGAAGGGGAAGGCGAAAGCCATAAAAAAGGCCAAAGCACCGACTTTGGCAAAATCGGAATGCGCCCAATGGGTGTCAGCCAATAGGGTGGGAACAATTGTGCTGGTGATGGTGCCGACAAAGGACATGCCCGACCCCATGCCGATCATCGCCGCCAATAGGGGCCGCCAATTCTGGCGCAATTCTGCTGCGTAACCCGACACGATACTCTCCCAATCACGCTCCGTCATGGTTGGGCGGGATGCGGTTAAGGGCTTGTTCCTGAATGTGCGGGGGAGGTCAAGATTATTGGGTGTTGGGGGGACAACCAAGCGAATGCCCCCCTAAATATCACTACTGCGATTTACTTGGGCGATACCACCATCAGCATCTGACGGCCTTCCATGCGCGGATAGGCTTCGACCTTGGCGACATCGGCGATGTCTTCTTGCACCCGCACCAGCAATTGCATCCCCAATTGTTGATGGGCCAATTCACGGCCACGGAAACGCAGCGTCACCTTCACCTTGTCACCATCTTCGATAAAGCGGTGCATGGCGCGCAATTTTACATCATAATCATGATCGTCGATATTGGGACGCATCTTGATCTCTTTGATGTCTTGGGTTTTTTGCGATTTGCGGGCGGCATTGGCTTTTTTCTGCGCTTCGTAGCGGAATTTGCCAACGTCCAAGAATTTGCACACCGGCGGATCGGCATTGGGCGATACCTCGACCAGATCCATGCCGACACCAGCGGCCTGTTCGATAGCTTCTTTGGTGTACATAACGCCTAGATTCTCGCCATTCTCGTCGATAACGCGAACTGTGGGCGAGGTAATCATGTCATTGTGGCGTGGGCCGGTTTTACCGGGGGGCGCCATGCAGCGCCGAGGCGGGGCGGCTATAGTAGGTTCTCCTGTGAATTTGGAATTATGCGGCTCTTAGATCGAAATGGCCAGTTGCGCAAAGGCAAAAATGCGGTTTTCGCCATATGCTTGCCCAGATCTTGCCCAGAGCTTGCAATATGGCGGCGCAAATGGCAATCGGCGGGCAAAATTAGGATAGAATATGACCGATTGGCCCGCCTATACCACCCGCGCCCGCGATGCTTTTGAAGCTTTGCGCGATGCGATTTGTGGCGCATTTATCGCGATTGAGCGCGAAGTGGGGAGTGACGCCAGTTTTTCCTATACGCCCTGGACGCGGGAAGCTGGGGAGGCAGAGAGCGAGGAAACAGGAGGCGGAACGCGAGGCTTGATGAAGGGCCGGGTGTTTGAAAAAGTCGGGGTCAATGTGTCCACTGTGCGCGGCAATCTGGCGCGTGATTTTGCCGCGACAATTAATGGTGCGGGCGCGGATCAGCCAGCCTTTACCGCCACCGGGATTTCGCTGGTGGCGCATATGGCCAATCCGCATGTGCCAGCGGTGCATATGAATTTGCGGTTTCTGACCACCACCAAGGCGTGGTTTGGCGGCGGGGCGGATTTGAACCCACCCTTGCCCAAAACGCAGGATACGGCGGATTTTCATGCGGTATTGCGCGATGTGTGCGATGCTCATGGCGCGGATTATTATGCGCGGTATAAACAATGGGCGGATGAGTATTTTTATATCCCACATCGCGGGGTGCATCGCGGGGTGGGCGGGATATTTTATGACCATTTGGAATGTGTGGATGGCGATGGATGGGAGGCGAATTTCGCCTTTACGCGTGGGGTTGGGGCGGCGTTTCTGGATATTTTTCCGCGATTGGTGCGGCGGCGGATGGCGGAGGAATATACACCGGAGCAGCAGCAAATTATGTTGGAATATCGCGGGCGCTATGCGGAATTTAATCTGGTGCATGATCGCGGGACATTGTTCGGGTTGAAAACCGGCGGCAATATTGATGCGATTTTGATGAGCCTGCCACCGCAAGCGGCGTGGAGCTAAACAAGGAAAGCGCAAGGCGATCAAAATTTAGTCATTGCAAGGGGAGGAAAAAATCCAGTGCAGGAGATGGATTGCTTCGCTTCGCTCGCAATGACGGATTCCTAATTAAACCATAATCTCGCTGATGCTCTTTTTGGTTTCCATGCTTTTGCTGCCCCATGTATCCAGCGGCACACCCATCACTTGTTGCATAGTCAGGCCCAGTCGGCTGATCGGGCTGCCGCCGCCATTGACCGATAGGCCGGTTTTCACCCGTCCGCCTGCGCCGCCCGCGCTCATCATCGGCAGATTGTCGATGGTGTGGAATTTGGCGAATTCAGTTTCGCTATGGGCAAAAACCAGCGTATTATCAAGCAGGGTGTGGTCGCCTTCTTTCACTCTATCGAGCGCGCTGATGAAATAAACCCAGGCTTCCATGATTTTCATCAAGAACGCCGTGGCGCTGGGTTGATAGCCCAGTGTGGTGTCCAGCACCTCTTCGTGGGTCAGCTGGTGGTGGGTCATCGAGCTGCCGAGACGGGGTAGATTGGATGCGCCATTGTTGAACATCATATTGAAAACGCGGGTTTGATCGCAGGCAATCGCCATCACCATCAGATCGGTCATCAGCCGGTGGTTGCGCATGACATTGTCGATTTCGCCGTCAACCGGCAGGCTGGCCGATAGTTTGTTGGGCACCATGCAGGCTTGCAAAGGTTCGGGCTTGGTCAATTCCACCGAAAGCTGGTTTTCCAACTGGCGGATCGAGGTGTAATATTGATCGAGCTTTTGCTTATCCGCTGCGCCCACTGCTGATTGCAATGCGGCCCGTTGTTCGCTGACCGCCGATAATACGCTGCGCCGAGCCATAGTGCGCGGGTCAGGGGTGAAGGAGGCGCTGTTGGGGTCTTTGAAGCCCAGACCGAAAATCCGCTGATAGAGCGAGGAAGGGGATATTTCCGAGGGGTTGAGATTGCCGCCGCCGCGCCCTGATAGCGAATTGCGGGCATCGCCGATGGCGGAGGCTTCGAGTGACGTAAACCGTGAGCGTTTGCCAATATGGTCGGCGATGGTGACGTCGAAACTCTCGCCGGGTAGCCCGCGATCGGCGGTGAGGGC
>JBEAOQ010000331.1:0-4858 GCA_041164845.1 Pseudomonadota bacterium
TATCCTCTTCGGAATAGCGCAATTCCTGATAGCCGGTCAGCGGGAAATCCTTGCGCTGGGGGTGGCCTTCGAAACCATAATCGGTCAGAATCCGCCGCAAATCGGGATTGCCCGCAAATATAACGCCATACATGTCAAATACTTCACGCTCCAACCAGCCCGCCACCGGCCACAATGTCGTGACCGTGGGCACAGGGGTATTTTCCGCCGCACTGCATTTAACCAGCAAGCGGTGGTTTTTGGTGACCGACAACAAACAATAAACCACTTCGAACCGCTCAGGCCTATCAGGGTAATCAACACCAGCAATTTCCATCAGTTGCTGATATTCGTGGTCATCGCGCAAAATTTGCAAAGCCGTGGCCACTGCATCGCGGGCAATGGTCAACACCACCTCACCATGTGCCTCATGCGCAGAAATCACCACAGCCCCAAGTGCAGCGGTCAGCGCATCAATCACGCCGTCATTGGCCGCAAATTTGGGGGCGGAATGAATTACGGTCACAGCATGGCCCCCTCTCTCCCCTTGCGGGAGAGATAGACTTGGCTTGGCAACTTGTTGCCTAGCAAGTCTTGTGAGGGGTATAAACGCAGGCGACGCGGGGCGTCGCTCACCCTCTCCCAACTCCGACTAAGCAGCAAGCTGCTAAGTCTGCGTATCCCTCTCCCGTCAAGGGAGAGGGACGTAAGTGCATATTCCCTCATCGCTCAATCGTCCCGACGCGGCGGATTTTGCGTTGCAGCTGCATCACCCCATAGAGCAATGCCTCGGCAGTTGGCGGGCAGCCCGGGACATAAATATCCACCGGCACAATCCGATCACAGCCGCGCACCACGGAATAGGAATAATGGTAATACCCGCCGCCATTGGCGCAAGACCCCATCGAAATGACATATTTCGGGTTCGACATCTGGTCATAGACCTTGCGCAAAGCCGGAGCCATTTTGTTGCACAGAGTTCCCGCGACAATCATCACATCGCTTTGGCGTGGGGATGCGCGGGGGGCAACGCCGAAGCGTTCCATATCATAACGCGGCATAGAAACATGGATCATTTCCACCGCGCAGCACGCCAAACCAAACGTCATCCACCACAGCGAACCGGTGCGCGCCCATTGGAACAGATCTTCGGTGCTGGCGACCAAAAATCCCTTATCCGCCACTTGCGCGTTAAGATCGTTGAAAAAACCCTGATCCGGCGCCCGCATTTGGGTTCCATCAGCATTTACCAAAGCAGGGGTCACGGTTGAAGTTGCCACTACTCCCACTCCAAAGCTCCCTTTTTCCAAGCATAGGCATAGCCGATCAGCAATTCCGCCAAAAACACCATCATCGTAATCCAGCCTGTCCAGCCGGTTTGTTTCAGGCTGACCGCCCATGGAAACAGAAATGCCGCCTCCAAGTCAAAGATGATAAACAGGATCGCCACCAGATAAAACCGCACGTCAAACTGGCTGCGCGGATCTTCGAATGCCGGAAAACCGCATTCATATTCGCTGTTTTTTGCATCATTTGGGCTATGCGATCCGGTAAGATAAGACACCCCAATCGGCAGGAACACAAAAGCCGTAGACAAGCCCAGCGCAATCGCCAGAAAGATAAAAATCGGCAGATATTGAGATAAATCGACCATGCTAGTGCTCACCCGTTACTTAATACCCACCAATGCGCAATCCTTTGCCCCAACTATGACCCGGAACGATGGCCACGCATGAATCGCCAGATAATGATGCGAGACGCCCTAGTGCGGTGTAGCCGCATGTGCAAGTGGGGGAAAGCACGGAATGTGATGTGTTTTCCACTTAAAATGCGGTGAAGGCACCCGCCCCTGCCCCCATCCGCAGACATAGAGGGAAATCTGCCCGCATTGCTTTTGCCGCAATGCAGCATTATGACTGACGCAACGAGTCGTCTCATATACCCGAAAGTCACCCAAATGGCCCAGATTTCTGCTTCCGATCCGATTGTGATCCTGTCCTATGCCCGCACCCCGATGGGCGGTTTGGCAGGGGTTTTTGCCGATGTTGCCGCCACCGATCTCGGCGCAACGGCGGTCAAGGCAGCGGTCGAGCGCGCAGGCATTGACGGCGCGGATGTCGAGCGGATCTATATGGGCTGCGTTTTGCCCGCCGGTCTTGGCCAAGCGCCGGCACGACAAGTGGCGATCAAATCTGGTCTGCCGCAATCGGTTCAGGCCACTACGGTCAACAAAGTCTGTGGTTCAGGGATGCAAACGGTGATTATGGGCGCAGAAGCCTTGGCCAGCGGCAGCGTCGATATGATAATCGCGGGCGGCATGGAGAGCATGTCGGGCGCGCCCTATCTGCTGAAAAAGCACCGCAGCGGGGCGCGGGCGGGGCATGATACCGCCTATGACCATATGTTTTTGGATGGGCTAGAAGACGCCTATGAGGGCGGATCAATGGGCAGTTTTGCCCAAACCACCGCCGATGAATATCAGCTGACCCGCGAGGCCCAAGATGCCTATACAATTGAATCCTTGCGCCGCGCCCAAGCTGCCATAGCCACCGGCGCTTTCGCCAGCGAAGTGGTGCCGGTCACGGTCAAAACCCGTGGTGGTGATGTGGTGGTGGATATTGATGAAGCCCCGGGCAAGGGTCGCCCCGACAAAATTCCCACATTAAAACCAGCCTTTGCCAAGGACGGCACGATCACCGCCGCCAGCTCCAGCTCGATCTCGGATGGCGCAGCGGCCGTGGTTCTGACGCGGGCCAGCGTGGCTGCGGCCAAGGGTTTAACCCCCGTCGCCCAGATTATTGGTGTGGCCGCCCACGCCCAACAACCCGCCAAATTCACCACCGCTCCGCTTGGTGCGATCAATCAATTGATGACCAAGATCGGATGGACAATTGACGATGTCGATCTGTTTGAAATCAACGAAGCCTTTGCCTGTGTCGCGATGTTTGCGATGAAAGATTTGAACATCCCGCATGACAAGGTCAACATCCACGGCGGGGCCACCGCGCTGGGCCATCCGATTGGTGCCAGCGGCACGCGGATTATCGCCACGCTGATCGGCGCACTGAAGCACAAAGGGCTAAAGCGCGGCGTGGCCAGCCTGTGCATTGGCGGCGGTGAGGCGACAGCGGTCGCGGTGGAATTGGTTTAAGCATTTCCCAGTTCAGGATCGCCGCATGACCCACAAGCATGAATGGTGGCGCGGCGCGGCGATCTATCAGATTTATCCGCGCAGCTTTGCCGATAGCAATGGCGATGGCGTTGGCGATTTGCCCGGGATTACCGCGCATCTGGAACATGTCGCGTCGCTGGGCGTGGATGCCATTTGGATTTCGCCGTTTTTTACCTCGCCGATGCGCGATTTTGGCTATGATGTCGCCGATTATTGCGATGTCGATCCGCTGTTTGGCACGCTCGCCGATTTCGATGCGCTGGTGACGCGGGCGCATGATCTGGGGCTGAAACTGCTGATAGATCAGGTCTATGCCCATACCTCCGATCTGCATCCGTGGTTTTCCGCCAGCCGTAACGATAAGCTCAATACCAAAAAAGACTGGTATGTCTGGGCCGATGCCAAACCCGACGGCACCCCGCCGAACAATTGGCAGTCGGTTTTCGGTGGCCCAGCTTGGACATGGGATGCGCGGCGCTGCCAATATTATATGCACACATTTTTGCGCGAACAACCGCAACTGAATGGCCATAACCCGGCGGTTCAGGATGCTTTGCTGGGCGCGGCGCGGTTTTGGCTGGATCGCGGGGTTGATGGTTTTCGCTTGGATGCGCTTAACCATATGATGCATGATCCTGACTTGCGCGATAATCCGGTAGCCCCCGATGATGGCCGGATACGCGGGCGGCCGTTTGATTTTCAAACCAAACTCTACAGCCAATCACAGCCCGGCATTGTCGATTTTATCGAACGGATTCGCGTATTATGCGATGAATATGGCGCAATTTTCAATGTGGCTGAGGTCGGCGGCGATAATGCCGGGGCCGAGATGAAGGCCTTCACCGCTGGCGATGCCCGCCTTTCCAGCGCCTATGGATTTAATTTCCTCTATGCCAAGGCGCTGACCCCCGCGCTGATCGCCGATGCTATGGGGCAATGGCCCGATGCGGTGGATGATGAGGGCCGCACAGAAGGCTGGCCAAGCTGGGCCTTTGAAAACCATGATGCACCGCGCGCGGTTTCCAGATGGTGTGCGCCCGAAGATATACCCACATTTGTCCGCATGAAAATCATGCTTCTGGCGGCTTTGCGCGGCAATATCATCCTGTTTCAAGGCGAAGAATTGGGTCTGGAACAAGACCATATCCCGTTTGAATTGCTGCAAGACCCCGAAGCCATCGCCAATTATCCCCTCACCCTGTCGCGTGATGGAGTGCGCACGCCGATGCCTTGGGTCGATGAACCTTTGGGCGGCTTTACCAAGGGCAAACCGTGGCTGCCGCTGTCCCTTGCCAATCAGGCGCGGGCGGTGGCGGGGCAGGATGCGGATACGGCCAGCCTGCTGCATTGGACGCGGGCGGTTTTGGCTCTGCGTCATACGACACCTGCCCTGCGCGTCGGTTCACTGGAAAATATGGTGACCGATGGGGCGATGCTGGGGTTTGATCGGGTGGCGGATGGTCAGATCGTCCGCTGCCGGTTTAATCTGGGATCGCAGCCGATTTCTGTGCCAGCCCAAGGAACGGTGATTTTATCGACAAATGGCGCTGATATGACGCAATTGCCGCCCTATAGCGCGGTGTTTTACGCAATATAGTCCCCCTTCCCCTTTAGGGGAGGGGTTAGGGGTGGGGGCTGTCATTCTACACAATCTGTTTGATTCACAAGCTATTTTTGAAATTTTATCTCAAACCTCAAACAGAAAAC
>JBEAOQ010000332.1:0-3689 GCA_041164845.1 Pseudomonadota bacterium
TGCCCGAATCGGGGCAAATGGGTCGAACTTTCGGGGGTCAGTTTGAAAAATATCCGCCTAGACGAGCTTATCACTCGTCTGCGAGGCTGGTTTCCGGATCGTGAATTTTTCATGCGGTCCGAGGGGCAGGTTCGTTTTATCACATTGTCGTCGCGGTTGCAGATGCAAGTGGCTGGTTTGGCCGCTCTCTTGGCGTTGGGCTGGGTGGTGTCGATGGCCAGCGTGGCGATTGGCGGATGGCGCGAATCGCATGACCGGCTGTCGCTACTGGGGCGCGAGGCCCAAGTGGAGCGCGCCGAAAACCGTCTGACCTCCTATCGCAAGGGTTTAGACAATGTGGTCAGCGATTTGGATCGCCGCCAAGATTTTATTGCCAAAATGGTGCAGGCCCATGTCGGGGCCTTGCCGCAGGATGTGCGGCAGGGTGAAACCGTATCGCGCAGCCAAGATGAGGCCGGAAAGACCATTCAAAAGGTCAGCGCCGCCCTGCCCGAAGCCGCCGGTTTGGCGCGGTTGGAGGCCAAACAGCTGGCCTTTGTCGAGCAGCTAACCCGCTATGCCGATCGCCGTGCCGAGGTCGATGCCGCCGCCATTCGCAAGCTGGGGCTGGATCCACGGATGATGCTGGCGTCGATCGAGCGCAATGACGCACAGGGTGGGCCTTTGTTTCGCTTGTCTACCTCTGCTGATGGCTCGCTGGACCCGCGTTTTGAACGGCTGGGTTTGAGTTTGGCGCGGATGAATGCCTTGCAAAATGGGTTGCAGCGCCTGCCGCAATCCTTGCCCGCCAGTCTGGATTATATTTCGTCGGGCTTTGGTTATCGCGCTGATCCCTTTACCCATGCCGGGGCTTTTCATCCTGGGCTGGATTTTCGCGGCCCCTATGGTGCGCCGATTTATGCCGCTGCCAAGGGACGGATCAGCTTTGCTGGCCAGCGCCAAGGCTATGGCAATTGCATCGAAATTGACCACGGCAATGGGCTGATTACCCGCTATGCGCATATGTCGGCGTTTCGCGCGCAGATGGGTCAGGATGTGCTGCCCGGCCAAGTGATTGGCGCGATTGGCAGCACCGGGCGTTCGACCGGCCCGCATTTGCATTTTGAAGTGAGGGTGAATGATCGCCCGATGAACCCGCGCCCATTTTTGGAGGCCCGCCAGCATGTTTCCCAAGAAATCTCCCCCCGCCAGCCCGCTGGCAACCCCCAAGCCGCAGATTAACGCGATGAGCGGCGCCAGCTTTTCGGTGTTTGCCGGTGATACGCTGATTACTGGCAATGTCAGCGCCAGTGCAGATCTGCATATTGATGGCCGGATCGAGGGCGATATTGCTTGCGCTGGATTGGTGCAGGGTGAAAGTAGCGAGATTGTCGGCGAAATTACCGCGCAGACGGCGCGTTTGGCAGGGGTAGTGCGTGGGACAATCAATGTCGGGGCGCTGGTGATATTAAAATCGGCGCGGATTCACGGCGATGTCCAATATGAGACGCTGACTATCGAACAGGGGGCGCGGGTGGATGGACGTTTTGCGGTGCGGGGTGAGCTGGGTGTTGCGGTGGCGGCTGGGATTACAGCGGTGAACGGCGAGCCGAAATTGATGTTGGCGAATTAGAGCATCGTGCAAAAAACCGGTTCCCACTTTTCAGCACGATGCTCTAAAAACGATTCAATCTAAACTCATCAGGCTTCAGTCGGATTTGGGCGATATGGCCGAGCCGATTTTTCGGGGTCGATTATCGCGCTACTGCTGACGATCAGGCCGCTTCCGCTTCACCCACCCCTGTATCAGCCGCAATTTTGCGAATCGGGCGGGTTTTGATCTTGTCAAAATCCGCTTCGAATTTCGGGCGATTGGTGCCGCAGATGCGATCCCAAATCGTGGTATAACCACCAAAATTTACGGTGAAATATCTGTGGTGTTGGTCATGGAAAGTAGCGGTGATAAACCATTTGGTTAGCCATGTCTTATTCCACCAACGCGGGAATAATTCATAGCCGCTATGGACATAAAAACCCATAAATACTTGGGTTGATGTCAGCAAAATCGCCGTTTCCTTGTGCACGGTAAACGCCGCCAGAAACAGGGGCACAAACCCGCCATTAATCACCGATTCCAGCGGATTTTCCGACAGATTGGTCATAAAATTGGGCGATGTTGACCAATGATGCACCTTGTGAACCCAAGTATAAATCGGTTCGCGGTGCATCAGGCGGTGGAACCAATAAAACCAGGTGTCAAAGGCCAGAAAAGCCCCGGCATATTCCAGCGCAATTACCCACCATGCGGTTGGCGCATTATTGTTGACGATAAAGCCATTTTTGGTCAGCCAAGTGGTGATAAACAGCAAAATAGCCGATGAAACTGACACATTTATCACCGCGACAATCGCTTCGGTGCGAACCATCCTCCACTTAAAACCCTTGGGCTGAATTTTGCGGGCTTTGAAATAGCCAGTATAAACGCCGATAATCAAGGTGCTAATCGCAAAGGCAATCAGCCAATAGCCCAAAACGGGGTTTGATTTCATCAATTCAGCAAACACGTAAAAAACTCCAAATTACTGCAAAACAGGCCCATAAGTGGCCCAAAATCGCCTAATAATCACACCGTGATAGTCTCATTTTCCATCATAATTAAGCGCGGCAATGTCCAGAATTTCCTGCCGATCTTCGCGCAAAATATGCCCCCGCGATATGGCCCGATCAAGCGCAGTGGTGAATTTTCGCAGATATTCAGCCTTTCCAGCCGGATAGAGCTTGGCCAATTTCGCCGCATCAAACGGCACTCCAGACCCCGCCAACATCCCGATAAAGCTGTTGGGATCGCCCTTGCCGCTTAGCATCAGTGTTGGCACATCGACCCAAGGTGTCCGCACCCCTCCTTTGGCCAAACCATTGGTATCCAGTGATAAATTAGGTGATACCCCTGCTTTTCCGCCACTTGCCAGCACCATCGGAGCCATACTAACCGGCGCTTTGCCGCTGCTTACCCAGCCATTGATCGCCGCAATCGCCGCCTGAACGGTGTAATGATGCGGCATCCCGGGGTTAAATGGCACCGATGATTTTCCCACCATCGATACCTTGGTCGGCAGGAAAATTTTGGCCAATTGGGCGCTGGTTTTGCTGCCATTATCCATCATCGCCCCGCCAAACAGATAATTATCGGCATGGGCCGCACCGGGAATTTCCCATACCCGCAAATGGCTATAATCCGCGCGCCGTGAGGCATGATAACCCGCCAGCCGCGCCCCCAGCAGATCGGTTTCGGTAATCAAACACAGCACCGGCACCCGCAAATCGGCACGGAATTGCACATGATCGGGCAGGTCTTTGGCGGTTAATCCCATTCGTGAACCGGTGATTGCCGCCCCACCGCCAAAGCGCGAATGAACAAAAAAGCCATCATAAACGCGTGCCAGCGGATCCACCGCATTAACATAGGTGGTGAGGAAAGCCGCCGATTGCGATTCGCCGATCGCCACAAAATGTTTGGGAACCAGCGCCCCCAGCGCGCCTTTCCCGCCCGCCGCTTTTAACACCGCACCGACTTGTGAAAATATATCAAAGCTGAAGGCATCGCCCGGATGCGACAGGCTGGCATAGCGCGCAGGGTTGGCTTTTTTCAGGGACATCCCCTGTGCCATGATCGCATCACCGCCCTCAACCCCAACTTTTTGCGCCGAAAC
>JBEAOQ010000333.1:0-2817 GCA_041164845.1 Pseudomonadota bacterium
GGGGGAGCGAGGCCGATAGGTCGAGCGTCAACTCTGGCCTTGGCCCACCCCCACCCAACCCTCCCCCTCAAGGGGGAGGGCTTTTTTGATGTGCTTTGCGGGTAACAGCAGCGCAACAGGCTCCTCCCCCTTGAGGGGGAGGCTGGGAGGTGGTGGCCCAAACCATCAGAATTATGCAACGCCGCCTCACACGCCCCAATTGCCATAGTATCGTCATTGCGAGCGCGGCGAAGCAATCCAGCGCGGTTTATGCGACTCTGGATTGCTTCGCTGCGCTCGCAATGACGAGGTAAAGGTGGTTGGATGTGGGGGATGGGGTTGGGCATTAAATTTTCCCTGATACCCATAGAGCTACAAGGATTGCAACAATTGCAACAATTACTCCAATTACCGCAATACCAACACTCCACCATCCAGAACTATCCGATTTTACCGTATTTACAGCATCTGATCCATTCGTAATAGTATTAGTCGGAGTAAAATTATTATTGATTTGAATTGGTGATACAGTTGGACTGCTCGCGGCCAAGCCATCGTTCTTTGACAATGGATGAACCTGATCTTCGTGATACCGCGTTGCCTTGCTCAAGATCGCATCTGCGGCTTCTTCCGATTCAAGCCAGCAATCACCATTCTTATTTAGCCGTGCAATGAATGAGTTTGGCAAGCACAAGGCTTTCTCGATCGTTTGTATGCCTTCGCGGCTTATTCGCCACAGCCCTTCTTCTTCATTGTATCGGTCGTATTCCCGAACAGCCTCATCACGACTCTCAAGCTTGTTCAAAGCTGCCCGAATTCTATAAACAGGAATGTTGACAGCAAATAACCCAGATATTTGTTGAGGGGATTGGGCTTCACCATCTGCCTCAGCGTGCTGAAAGTGCTTCAGCAAGACGGCCAAATCTATCTTTGCTTGACTAAGCACTAGCCCAACATCCCCACAAACTGCGCAAATAGATAAAAACTATCCTGCGGTCCCGGCGAGGCCTCTGGGTGATATTGCACACTGAAGGCCCGTTTGCCATTTACCGCGATGCCGCAATTGCTGCCGTCGAACAGGCTGACATGGGTTTCCACCACACCAGCTGGCAATGTCGTATTATCGACCGCGAAACCGTGGTTCATGCTGGTGATTTCGACCACACCATCTGATTTACGCTGGACGGGGTGGTTGGCACCGCGATGCCCTTGGTGCATTTTGATGGTTTTGGCACCGGCGGCTAGGGCCAGCATTTGGTGGCCAAGGCAGATGCCGAAGATGGGGATGTCGCGCTCCAACAACGCGGCTATGACCGGCACGGCGTAAACACCCGTGGCGGCGGGGTCGCCCGGGCCGTTGGACAGGAACACGCCGTCGGGGTTAAGCGCAAGGATTTCGTCCAGCGGGGTTTGCGCGGGGACGATGGTGACTTGGGCACCGGCTTTGGTCAGTGAGCGGAAGATGTTGTCTTTTGCGCCATAGTCGATGGCGACGACGTGGGGTCTGGCGATGGGGGGTCTGGTTTTGGATTTAGAGTTTGCGTTTGGTTGATAGGCCCCACCCCCAGCCCCTCCCCGGAAGGGGAGGGGGGAAGGAGAGGCATAGCCTTTGCCTAATGCCCAGACGCCGCCTTGCCATTCCTCGGATCCGCTGCGGGTGACCATTTTGGCGAGGTCCATGCCCACCAGTCCGGGCCAATCACGGGCGCGGGCGATCAGCTGGGCGATGTCGAATTTGCCCGCTGGATCATGGGCGATCACCGCATTGGGTGCGCCCAGCTGGCGGATGCGGCGGGTCAGGGCGCGGGTGTCGATGCCGGATATGCCGATTTTGCCCTTGGCTTTCAGCCAATCGCCATAAGTGCCTTTGCTGCGGAAATTGGACGGATCGGTGATGTCTTCGCGCACCACACAGCCCACCGCGCCATCAACCGCTGATTCCATATCTTCGTCATTGACCCCAACATTGCCGATATGCGGAAAGGTGAAGGTGACGATTTGCCCTGCATAAGAAGGGTCGGTCATAATTTCCTGATAGCCAGTCATGGAGGTGTTAAAGCAGACCTCGCCAACCGCGCTGCCACTTGCGCCAAAGCCTTTGCCCCAAGCCACGCTGCCATCGGCCAGCACCAACACAGCGGTTGCGCCCGCAGGCTGGGGGTTTGGTTTGGGCGCATGGAAAAATGCGGGGTCGGCCATGAGGCGCTCCGTTACAAGGGTTCTGATGATGGTGCTAAGGCATGGCCGCTAGAGAGATATGCGGGACAGGTCAACCCCAGACACGCTGATTGGCACGGCGGGGAAATGGCGCTAGAGGGGGTGGATGCGTGCGGTGATGCACGGTTTTCCAAGGATGTATAAAATATTATGTTGCGCGATTCGATAAAAGCCGCCCAAATTTCCGCGATGAAGGCGGGGGATAAACCAGGCTTGGCGGCAGTGCGGCTGATTTTGGCCAAGCTGAAGGACAAGGATATTGAGCTGCGCACCGCATCCGCCCTGCCCGATGATGATGTGTTGGTGGTCGATGTGTTGCAGAAAATGGCCAAGCAGCGCCGCGAATCTA
The DNA here is from genome assembly GCA_041164845.1 of Pseudomonadota bacterium. Lineage (GTDB taxonomy): Bacteria > Pseudomonadota > Alphaproteobacteria > Sphingomonadales > Sphingomonadaceae > Novosphingobium. The sequence continues at coordinate 2,546 of JBEAOQ010000333.1, forward strand.
TTGCCATGTTTGAACAAGGTGGGCGGCAGGAATTGGCCGATGCCGAAAGCGCCGAATTGGCGGTGATTGACGGATTTTTGCCGCAGCAAATGGATGAAGCGGCGACGGTGGCGGCGATTGATGCAATTAAGGCCGAACTGGGGGCCAGCAGCATTAAGGATATGGGCAAGGTGATTGCGGAGTTAAAAGCGCGGCACGGGACCATGTTGGATATGGGCAAGGCCAGCGGTTTGGTGAAGGCGGCTTTGGGGTGATAACGCCCCTCCCGCTTG
>JBEAOQ010000334.1:0-3572 GCA_041164845.1 Pseudomonadota bacterium
GATCTGTGGTGATAGGCCGGTGGCTTTGGCTAGGCTGGGGCGGATTGTGCCAATTGCATCATTCGCTTTGGCCAATGGGGCGAATTTTGCGGCCCAACCTTTGGCATGTGCCATCGGGGAATAATCTGCGCTGTCCGGCGACCACAGATCGCTGTGGCAACCAAGGCTGGTGACTTCGCTGACCGCCACACCGCAAAGCCACCATGCCCAATATTGCGCCCACGGGAGCAAGGTAGAGCTGGCCATTTCGGCGGGATAGAGCGCATCCATATAGGCCAGCTGGCTGCCGATGTTGAGGCCGCATGGCAAGGATGGCGAGCCAGTTTGGGCAAAGGGGCTGCGGGTGGGGTGATAGGCGGCGGTGATGTCGGCGGGGATGGGGGATTCATAGTCGAGCGGGGGGAAGGCTAATTCATAACGTTGATCTGTCGTGTGTGATTGGTCTGAGGACTGTTCGGTTTTGACAGACCCCACCCCAACCCCTCCCCTAAAGGGGAAGGGGCTTTTGGTGAGCGCCGTAACCCCCGCGCCGTGGCCTACGGGGACGATGAATTCTATGGGGTGGCTGCTATATTTGCCCAATGCAGCCAGCAACCAATCGGCGATTCCTTGGTGATCCAGCCGCTGTATTCCGTCACTCTTGTATATGGCATTGGCGCGGCTTTGCTGGTCTAACCGCTGGCCGGTGCGTGACCACAGGCTGAGTTTGCTGACCGTTTTGCCAATGTCGATTATCAGGGCGAAACCGCGATCCAGATGTTGCTCCTATGCAGGGTTATGATTGTTTATGATTGCAACCTAGCGAATAAGATTGCTTTGGGGAAGGGGAATTGTTAGATGCGTGAAACATGAGCACAGAAACCTCCCTCACTTCGTCCGCGACTCCCTTTGCCATTCCGGCCAACCGCTGGGATGAGGCTGTGGCTGCCACCCTGTCCCCCGCCGAATTGCTACTGTATCGCTCTAATTTGCTGGGCAGTGATTTGACCGTGACCAATTTTGGCGGCGGCAATACCTCGGCCAAGCTGACCGGAACCGATCCGCTGACTGGCGCCCAGGTGCCTGTTTTATGGGTCAAGGGTTCGGGCGGCGATATTGGCTCGATGAAGCTGGATGGATTTTCCACGCTGTATCAGGAGAAATTTCTGGGGTTGGAGGCGCATTACGCGGGGCCGGATGATGATGACAAAATGGTCGGCTATTTGCCGCATTGCACGTTTAATTTGAATGGGCGGGCGGCGTCGATTGATACGCCGCTGCATTCGCTGCTGCCCTATGCCCATGTCGATCATGTTCATCCCGATGCGATTATTGCGCTGGCGGCGTCCAGTGGCGGTGAGGCGGCCACCCAAGCGATTTGGGGCGGGGTGATTGGTTGGTTGCCGTGGAAGCGGCCCGGCTATACGCTGGGGGTGCAATTGCGTGATTATGTCGCGGCCAACCCACATTTACGCGGGGTGATGTTGGCGGGGCATGGGATCATCTGTTGGGCCGATAGCGCCAAGCAATGTTATGACCACACCATTTCGCTGATTAGCGATGCGGCGGAATATTTGAACGCAAAATTGGCGGGTGGGCCAGCTTTTGGCGGAACGGTAGTGCGGACGCGGGAAGATCGCGCCGCGATTGTTGCTGATGTGATGCCGCGTTTGCGCGGGTTAATGACGGGTGCAAGGCGGAAATTGGCGCATTTTGCGGATGATGCCGAAGCGTTGGAATTTGTCGGTTCCGCTGATTTTGCACGTTTGGCGGCGATTGGCACCTCGTGCCCCGATCATTTTCTGCGGACGAAAATTGCGCCTTTGGTGCTGGATCCGGCGCGCCTAACCGATGATGCCTATTTGGCGGCGCAGTTGGCAGACTATCGCGCTATGTATGCGGCCTATTATGCGCGCTGCAAACGCGGAAATTCACCCGCGATGCGCGATGCCAATCCGGTGGTGGTGCTGATTCCGGGGGTTGGGCGGATTAGCTTTGCCACCGACAAGACCACGGCGCGGCTAGCAGGTGAATTTTATGGCAATGCGATCAATGTGATGCGCGGGGCCGAGGCGATTGGCGATTATATCGGGCTGGATGAACAAGAGGCCTTTGATATTGAATATTGGCTGCTCGAAGAGGCGAAATTGCAGCGGATGCCCGCGCCCAAACCGATGGTCGGGCGGATTGCGCTGGTCACCGGCGGGGCGGGCGGTATTGGCGCGGCGACGGCGGCACGGATGCTGCGCGAAGGGGCTTGCGTCATGCTGGCAGACCGCGATGCGGCGTCGCTGGCGGCAGTGCAGGCCGGTTTTGCCAAGCAATTTGGTGCGGATGTGGTGCGGGTGGCGACTTGTGATGTGACCGATGAAGCGCAAGTGAAAGCCGCGTTTGAGACTTGCGCACGCGAATTTGGCGGGCTGGATATTTTGGTGGCCAATGCGGGGATTGCGTCGTCTGCGCCGATTGAGGAAACCACTGTCGAGCTGTGGGGTCGCAATTTTGATGTGCTGGCGCAGGGCTATTTCCTGACGGCCAAACACGCTTGGGGCTTGCTGAAACGGATGAAAGACCAAGGCGGTGCGGCTGTGGTGTTTATCGGCTCTAAAAATGCGGTAGCGGCGGCCAGTGGGGCCAGTGCCTATGCATCGGCCAAAGCAGCGGCCAACCATTTGGCGCGGTGTTTGGCTTTGGAAGGTGCGCCGGAGGGCATCCGTGTCAATGTGGTCAACCCTGATGCGGTGATTAGAGGCAGTCGCATTTGGGATGGAGATTGGCGCAAAGAACGTGCAGCCAATAACAACATTGACCCCGGCGAGGAGCTGGAAGCGCATTACCGCAACCGTTCAATGCTGAAGCGTGATGTTTTGCCCGAGGATATTGCCGAGGCGGCCTATTGGTTGGCCAGCGATATGGCGGCGAAGTCTACGGGTAATATGGTGAATGTCGATGCGGGGAATGCACAGGCATTTGTGCGGTAAGCATTGCGGTAGTCCCAAGGGTCGTCATGCTGAACCCGTTTCAGCATCCATCACGCCCCACGGACTGTCGTTCAAGCGGATAAATGGACCCTGAAACAAGTTCAGGGTGACGGTTGATTGGAAAATGAGATGAATCTGCCCCTATCGGAAGAGTTGATCGCGCAAAACAACGCCAGCCATGTGGCGGCGTTGGAGGATGAGTATGGGGCGCTGGGCCGCAAATTGGAGCGCAGCGGACTGGCGATTGATGCGGTCAAGGCCAAGGTAGCAGGTTTTTCGGTGGCGGTGCCCAGCTGGGGCGCGGGGCGCGGCGGCACGCGCTTTGCCAAATTCCCGATTGCTGGCGAGCCAACCAATATCCATGAAAAGCTGGAAGATTGCGCAATTATCAACCAGCTGTCGCGGGCAACGCCGCGTGTGTCGCCGCATTTCCCGTGGGATAAGGTCAGCGATTATGCGGCTCTGCGCGAAGAAGCCGCCAGCATGGGGCTGGGCTTTGATGCGGTGAATTCCAATACATTTCAGGATCAAGTGGGGCAAACGCATAGCTACAACACCGGGTCGCTGGCATCGACATTGCAAGCCACACGGCAACAGGCGGTGGAGCATAAT
>JBEAOQ010000335.1:0-2586 GCA_041164845.1 Pseudomonadota bacterium
GACATCTTCGACCACACACAGCGCCCGTGCATCGCGGCGTGGATCGGTGCATATCGCACAGGGGTTGGCGGTATCGACATTGCCGCAAGTGTCACATTCCAACAGCCGATCGCGCAAATCGCCCAAAGCATCGACCAGCGCCGGTAGCGATGTGTCGCGCCGTTTCAGCAGCCACAACACCGCCCGCCGCGCCGAACGCGGGCCAAGGCCGGGTAAACGGGCCAATTGCGCGGTTAGGTTTTCAATCTCTTGCGATGCCATGCCCAGATGGATAGGGCGAAGATCAAGGATAAGGAAGCCCTATGCGTATCATATTTATGGGAACGCCGGAATTTGCCGTGTCGGCGCTGGATGCTTTGGCGGCGGCGGGGCATGAGATTGTCGCGGTGTATAGCCAGCCGCCGCGTGCCGGCGGGCGGCGGGGGCGCGAATTGACCGCATCGCCAGTGCAACGCCGTGCCGAGGAATTGGGCATCGCGGTGCGGCATCCGGCGGCGTTAAAGGGCGCGGAAGCACAGGCGGAATTTGCCGCATTTGGCGCGGATGTGGCGGTGGTGGCGGCCTATGGGTTGATTTTGCCGCAAGCGGTGCTGGATGCGCCGCGTTTGGGCTGTTTGAATATACATGCGTCACTATTGCCGCGATGGCGCGGGGCGGCGCCGATTCAACGGGCGATTTTGGCGGGCGATGAGGAGACCGGCGTTTGCATTATGCGGATGGAGGCGGGGCTGGATACGGGGCCGGTGTTACGCATGGTGCGGACGGAAATTGGCGGCAAAAATGCACCGGAATTGACAGCGGAATTGGCGGACATGGGCGGACGCGAGATTGTGCGGGTGCTGGCAGATTTGGATGGTTTCGCAGAGATGCCTCAATCCGATGATGGCGTGACATATGCCAAGAAATTGGACAAGGCGGAAGCGCGGTTGGATTTTTGGCAAAGCGCCGAGGATGTAGAGCGGCAGATTCGCGCATTTGCCCCGGGGGCTTGGTTTGAATTGGAAGGCGAGCGGTATCGGGTGTTGGCGGGGGAGGTTGTTCCGAACCATCGTCATCCCCGCGAAGGCGGGGATCCATCTCCAGATGGCGCAAAATTGATAAATTCGGAGATGGGTTCCCGCCTTCGCGGGAATGACGAGGCTGGGGTGGTTTTGGATGATAACCTCACCATTGCATGTGCCACTGGGGCCATCCGCCCTACCCTAATTCAACGCGCTGGTAGGCCGGTGATGGATACCCAATCGCTGTTGAATGGACGGGCTATTGCGGCGGGGACAAAGCTAAACTAGCTCTCTCCTCTTCAGGGGAGAGATACGAAGACTTGGCGGTTTACCGCCTAGTCGCAGTAGAGAGGGGATTGCGACAGAGGATAACGTGCACTCCCCCTCTCCCAACCCTCTCCCCTAAAGTGGAGAGGGCTTTATAAGGTAGAATATGACTCGCTTCGCCCTTACCCTTGAATATGACGGCGGCCCTTTCGTCGGCTTGCAACGCCAGCCAAACGGCCCTTCTATTCAGCAAGCTGTGGAGGATGCAGCCTATGCAATTACGGGTGAGGCCGTGACCATGCACGCCGCTGGCCGCACCGATGCTGGGGTTCATGCGATGGCCATGCGGGCGCATATGGATGTGGCCAAGGTAATCTCGCCTTTCAAATTGCTGGGCGCGCTGAACGCCCATTTGCGCCCTGCCCCAATTGCGGTAACGGGTTGCGAAGTGGTGGCGGATGATTGGCACGCCCGCTATTCCTGTGTGGGGCGGCGGTATATTTATCGGATTATTGACCGCCGTGCGCCGCTGGCTTTGGAGGCTGGGCGGGCTTGGCATATTGTTGCGCAACTGGATGTGGAGGCGATGCAACGGGCCGCGCAGAGCTTGATTGGGCTGCATGATTTTACCACATTTCGTTCGGCGCATTGCCAGTCGGCCAGCCCGATCAAAACGCTGGATCGGTTGGATGTGCGGCGAGAGGATGGCGTGGTGGTAATTGAAGCGGCGGCGCGCAGTTTCCTGCATCATCAGGTGCGGTCAATGGTCGGCTGTTTGGCGCTCGTGGGGCTGGGCCGGTGGGATGAGGCGCAGATAGGTGTTGCTTTGGCGGCGCGGGATCGAACCGAACTGGGGTTAAATGCGCCGCCGCAGGGGCTGTATTTTGTCCGGGCGGATTACAAAAAACCGTCGCCCCGTGCTTGACACGGGGCTTGGCTAAATTTTCACTTCACTTTCCGCAAACCACGCATCCCACAGATCACTCCAATCAGGATTATCGGCCTAGATCAGTGCAAATTTCCATTCGCGTCGCCACTTTTTGACCAGCTTTTCGCGGGCAATGGCGCGCTCAATTTCATCGTGACGTTCGGCATAGACCAGCCGTTTTTTGTTGTAATTTTCGACGTGTATCGAGCCGATTCCTTCACGATGTTGATAAACCCGCTGGATCAGTTCCGCAGTAACCCCAACATAAACCCCACCACGATAGCGGTTTGCCATAATATAGACCCAGCCGCCCTTTTCCATGTTCGGCTCTTATCAAAAGTTTGGTCACAAGAAAAGCCAAGCCCCGTGTCAAGCACGGGGCGACGAGGT
>JBEAOQ010000336.1:0-6396 GCA_041164845.1 Pseudomonadota bacterium
CAAATCGATGGTATGTCATCACGCTCTAAGCGCAACTTTACAAGTGCAGGAGATAGATTCCCGCCTTCGCGGGAATGACGAAAGGTTAAATGTTCTTGAATTGCATTACCCATCCGCAAGAGGCATGGGTTTAGGTTTTCGTTGCCAGCCTTTCCTTCAGCGCGGTCACGGCTTGGCGGTGTTCTTCGCTGCGGACGCTTAGGGATTCAAGCGCGATGCCGGCGTCCATCAGGCCATGGGCGACGCGTTTGAGTTCTAGGTTGGTTAGCACTTTGGTGGCGCGGATGGCGGCGGTGCAGCCATTGAGGATTTTGCCGCAGAAACTATCAACCGCTGCGTCGAGTTCATCGAGCGGTAGCGCGTGGTTTATCAGGCCGATTTCGGCGGCTTTGCTGGCGGGGAGCAGATCGCCGGTGAGGAGATATTCTTTGGCGCGGGCAAGGCCGATGCGCGCTGCCCACAGCACCGCGCCGCCATCGCCCGCCACCAGCCCGATACCGACATGCGGATCGCCGATTTTGGCCTTGTCCGAGGCGAAGATAATGTCGCAAAGCAGCGCTATGGTGGCCCCCAGACCGACCGCATGGCCGTTCATTTTGCAGACCACGACTTTGTCCATATCCAGCAGGGTGAAAACGATGCGTTTGGCGATGCGGGCTTCGTGATCGAACAGATGCGGATGGGCGGCGCTGTTGGCGATATGATCGACATCACCGCCCGCCGAAAAGGCGCGGCCTGCGCCGGTGAGCAGCAGCAGATCCGAGTCAGGGTCGGCTGCGGCGAAGGTCAGAGCATCGGCCAGATCATCATGCAGCGCCAGATTGACTGCGTTCATTGCATCGGGCCGGTTGAGGGTGAGGGTCAACTGACGTGATTGGCGCGACAGGAGCACAGTAGAGAATTGGGGTAGGGGATTGGACATGGGGTGACTCCGGTTTTCGGTTTCATAGCCGCGCTGGTGCGATATGCAAGAATGGGCGAGGGGATGGCTATCGGCTTGGCTTGCTTTGTGGGGTGAGATGCGTTTTATCTGATAGGCCCCACCCCCAACCCCTCCCCTGAAGGGGAGGGGGGAAGTATAAGCAAGCTCTCCTCTGAATCATGTCCTGAGCATGTCGAAGGAGGGAGGGGCTATATAGGAGCGCCGGATGGCTGAATTTGACGAGATTTTCGATTGGGTGGTGGTCGGCAGCGGGGCTGGGTCGATGGCTTCGGCTTTGGTGATGCGCAAGGCGGGAAAATCGGTGGTGGTTTTGGAAAAAACCCCGTTTATCGGCGGGACGACGGCCAAATCGGGCGGGGTGATGTGGATTCCCAACAATCGCTTTATGCCGAAGGGCGAAGATAGTTTTGAGGCCGCGATTACCTATCTCGACACGCTGTGCGGCGATAGCCCCGATACGCCCGGCACCAGCCATGAAAAGCGGCTGGCCTATGTCCATGAATCGCCGAAAATGGTGGATTTTCTGGTGGCGGAGGGGGTGGAATTGGAGCGGGCATCGGCCTATTGGCCCGATTATTATGACGATCTGCCGGGCGGGGTGAAAACCAGCCGCACGGTTACCGCCAAGCCGTTTAACAAAAAAGAGCTTGGTGTGTGGATGGGCAAATTGCGCCAAGGTTTTGTCGATCAGCCAGCACGGTTGGAAGATGGGATGCAGCTGGCCTATCTGCGCAAAAGTTGGAAAGTGAAAAAGATATTTGCGCGGATTGCGGTGGCGGTGGTCTGGGCCAAGCTGACGGCGAGGAAATTTGTCAGTGCCGGGGCGGCGTTGCAGGGGCGGATGATGAAGGCGGCGCTGGCGGCGGGGGCTGATTTGCGCGTGGACAGCGGTGTTTCCGAAATGATCTTGGAAAATGGTGCGGTGGTCGGGGTGGTGACGGTGAAAGATGGCCAGCCATGGCGGGTCGGGGCCCGGCTGGGGGTGCTGGTCAATGCTGGCGGCTTTGCCCAGAACCAAGCGATGCGCGATACATATATGCCCGGAACCCGCACCGGATGGTCGAATACCCCCGAAGGCGATACCGGCGAAATGATTGTTGAGTTGGAGCGGGTTGGCGGGGTTTTGGCGCAGATGGACCAGATGGTTGGCTATCAAACCACCCCGATCCCGACGATTGACACGGATTTTGTCAAGCCCGGTGGGCAGAGCCTGACCGCAAGGCCCGGGGCGATTTTGGTCGATCAAAGCGGGGTGCGCTATATGAATGAGGGCGGCTCTTATGAGCTATATTGCGAGACCATGCGCAAGCGGAAGGGGGGTGTGCCGAGCTGGGCGATTTTTGATCACCGCTATGCATGCGATTATCAGGTGGCGGGGGCGTGGATCACCAAAAAACGCCCCGAAGGTTGGGATGCGGCGGGATATATCAAAGAGGGCGATACGATTGCGCAATTGGCGGCGCGGATTAACATTGAACCGGCGGTGTTGAAAGCCAGCATTGACCGGTGGAATGGTTTTGTCGATGCGGGTGTCGATGGCGATTTTGGGCGCGGGGCGCGCGAATATGACAAATGGCTGGGCGATCCTTATTATGGGGCAAACCCGACTTTGGGGCGGATTGATCGCGGGCCTTATTATGCGGTGGAAATGGTGGCGGGCGATGTCTCGACCTATGGTGGGGTGTTGATTGATGCTTCGGCGCGGGTGTTGAACGCGGAGGGCGCGCCGATTGGCGGGCTTTATGCCTGTGGGGTGACGACCGCCTCGATTATGGGCGGGGTCTATCCGGGCGCTGGGGCCAGCGTTGGGCCGTCGATGTGCTTTGGCTATATAGCGGCGAAACATGCGGCAGGCGTTGGCAATCAGATGTAATTTAGGGCGTGTTGGGTTGGTGATTCAGAGATTGTCGATGTTTGACAGATTCCACCCCCAACCCCCTACTCCTCCTCCTTGAGCGGAAGCGAGAAAAATTGTTCGCGCAGAGGCGCAGAGACGCAGAGAAATCGTTCTGTGGGGGAAAAGCAGATTTTTATGTCAAGTGTATCTCTCATATGCCTCCGGCTTGGCACAATCTACCCGCGTCTCCGCGCCTCTGCGCGAACCGAATTTCTGCATATGTCGCATTCACAAGCATATGCGATAGCCGTGAAGGGGAGGGACAGGGCTGGTCGGTATCGCCGTGGCGGGGATGTCGGACGGGTGTTAGCTAGGCTTGCGGCGGGGGGCATAGCCAGTATAGGTTCGCGATTGGAAAACTGAATGAGTGCCAGTGCGTTATATGGGCTGGCGTGAAGCCCATATGCAAAATCCATATTTTAGACAGAGAGGCCTTATGAGCGAGAGCAGCCCACCCCTAACGAATGTGGCCAAGCCCGATGCCGCCACCCAGCTGGATATTTTCCGGCGGATGATCCGGATTGAGCGCAATGACGAAGCGACGCGCAAGCAAATCCGGTTGGGGCGGATTACTGCGCCCTATTATTCGGCGCGGGGGCAGGAGGTGATTCCTTCGACCATTTCCAACCTGTTGAACAAAGACGACAAAATATGCACCATCTATCGTGGGATTCACGATATGGTGGCCAAGGATATGCCGCTGCGGCCGCTGTGGGCAGAAATTTGTGGCCGTGTCGATGGCACCTGCAAGGGCAAGGGCGGGCCGATGCATTTGACCCACCCCGAAACCGGCGTGATGGTCACCACCGGGATTGTTGGATCGTCGATGCCGATTGCCAATGGTTTTGGTTGGGCGGCCTTGTTGGATGGCAGCAAACAAGTGACGGTGGCCTATTTTGGTGATGGTGCAACCAATATTGGCGCTTTCCATGAGGCGTTGAATTTGGCGTCCTTGTGGAAATTGCCGGTGATTTTTGTCTGCCAAAACAATGGTTATGGCGAACACACCAAGTTTGAAAACCATTGCGCGGTCGATCTGATTGCCAAGCGGGCGATTGGTTATGGGATGCCGGGCTATACGGTCGATGGCAATGACCCCGATGATATGTATGCCCATGCCCATGCGGCGATTGCCCGTGCGCGGGCGGGTGAGGGGCCGACATTGCTGGAATGCAAAACATACCGTTTTATGGGTCACGTGTTTGGCGATGCCGATGGCTATATGCCCAAGGAAGAAAAAGCGGCGGCGATGGCGGCGGATCCTTTGCCGCGTTTCCGAGCTAAGCTGATTGCCGATGGCATTGCCAGCGAAGAACAGCTGGCAAAGCTGCGGGCGGATACCGAAGCCGAAGTGCAAGATGCGATTGATTTTGCCTTGGCATCGCCTCACCCATCGGTGGACGAATTGCGCCGCGATGTGTTTGCCGAGGAGATGGCGGCATGAGCACCGATACGATAGAAAAGGAAGCCGCTGTGGAAACCGTGAAAATGACCGGACAGGCAGCTGTCAGCGCGGCTTTGTTTGAAGCGATGGAAGCCGACCCCAAGGTGTTGGTGTTTGGCGAAGATGTCGCCGACCGCGAAGGCGGTGGGGTGATGGGCACCACGCACGGGCTTTCGGCCAAATTTGGCGATTTGCGGGTGCGGTCTACGCCAATCTCTGAACAGGCGATTATCGGCGCGGCGATTGGCGCGGCGATGGCTGGATATAAGCCGGTGGCGGAAATCATGCTGATGAATTTCACCGCTGTGGCGATGGATATGATTGTCAACCATGCCGCCAAATTGCGCTTTATGTCGGGCGGGCAAAGCCAAGTGCCGATTGTTATTCGCACCCTGACCGGTGCCGGATTTCAAACCGCTGGGCAACATGCCGATCATTTGGAAGCGTGGTTTTGCCATACGGCGGGGATCAAGGTGGTTGCCCCATCAAGCGCGGCGGATTACAAGGGATTGCTGCTATCTTGCATCCAAGACCCCGATCCATGCCTGTTTATCGAAACCGGCAAAACCATGTTTGCGCCAAGCGAAGTGCCGATCAACCAAGGGCCGATTCCTTTGGGCAAGGCCAATGTGGTGATGCCGGGGACGGATGTGACCCTGATTTCCTATTCCAGCATGATGTATGTTTGCTATCAGGCCGCAGCGACATTAGCGGAGGCCGGAATTTCGGCGGAAGTAATTGATTTGCGCACGATTTCGCCTTGGGATCGCGACACAGTGCTGGCCTCGGTGGAAAAAACTGGCCGCGCCGTGGTGGTGCATGAAGCGGTGCGCAGCTTTGGCCCGGGTGCCGAAATTGCCTCGACCATTCAGGAAGAATTGTTTGGCAAGTTGAAAGCGCCGGTGAAACGTTTGGGTGCGCCCAGCTGTGCGGTGCCCTTTGCCAAAGTGTTGGAAGATGCGTTTCTGGTGCAGCCGGCCGATGTGGTGGCGGTTGTTAAGGGGATTATGGGGTAGGTTTGGGTTTGTTTTGAGGAGTCGTTCTGGTTCAGGTTGCGCCAAAACGACTCTAAACAATTCGGTGTGGGTCGGCGGTAAGGTCAGGTGATGGATTGCTTCGCTTCGCTCGCAATGACGGGATTGGTGCAATATAAAGTCATCAGGCTCTAAGTAAGCGCTGCCCGTCCTGCCGCCTCAAACCAGAAATCACTGCTGCCGCCGAGTTGTGCGCCCAGCATGGCGCGTTTCATATAGAGGTGGCAGGGGTGTTCTTCGGTTAGGCCGATGCCGCCGTGGAGTTGGATCGCTTCTTCGACGGTTGCCCGATAGACATCGCAGGCCAATGCTTTGAGCGCGCCCAATTGCGCGGTGGTGGCCGATGGATCGGCGGCGCGGGACCAGAGCAGGGCTTCGGCGGCGGTGATTTGGGCTTTGAGATTGGCGCAGCGGTGTTTGAGCGCCTGAAACATCGCCAAAGGCCGATCAAATTGGCGGCGGGTTTTGAGATAGTCGACGCTTCTGTCCAGCGCGGCATTGGCCCCGCCCAAAGCATCGGCGGCCAAAGCGATCAGCATTTGCCCCTTGAGGGCGCGGGCGAGGGGTTTGACCGCCTCGCCTGAAGCCAGCACCAGCGCCGGTTCAACCACGACATTTTCCAGCGTGACATCGAACAGGCGGCGGCTTTCATCCCACAGCTGTCGTTCGGTGATCGTGACCCCCGCTGCATCGCGTGGCAAGAGGCAGGCGATGCCCAGCCCTGCGGTCAGGATGAGGATATGGCTGGCCATATCGGCATCGGCGACAGCGTTTAGGGTGCCGTTTAGCGAGGGTTTGTCGCCATCTGTGGTAAGATTTGGGCTAGTAAGTGCAAGCGAGGCGGTAATGAATTGACCGCTGGTGGTTTTTTCGATCCAATCGGCGTGATTGGGCAAATCTGCTGCCATGCCGATGGCGGTAATACCTAGCAGCGCCGAGGTCAGCGGGGCGGTGGACAGCACTTTGCCCAGTTCGAAATGCACCGCCGCAATCGCATCACCGGTCAGACCCAGCCCGCCTGCATCTTCGGCCAGCGGCATCATCAGCCAGCCCATGTCGGCGATCAATGCCCAGCTGG
>JBEAOQ010000337.1:0-2571 GCA_041164845.1 Pseudomonadota bacterium
GCCTTTCAGGCTGCCACCTCCCCCCAGGGGGAGGGATTAGGGTGATTTGGGCCTCAACATATATATCGCAAGATGCTCTAAATTAGACAGAAAGACGATGACGATGGATAAGAAAATCCGCAACGAACAGCTGAAAATGACCGCGATGATGTTGGTTTTGGTCGGGCTGGGGATTTACGCACATGAATTTGTGCTGTCGGGGATTAAGGCCAAGGTGGCCTTGAATTCCAGCATATTTATCCTGTTTGGGGTGGCGGCGGCGATTGCTTTTCGCAATGTGTCGTCGCTGAAAAACGAAGTACTGGCGTTGAAGGCGTTGCAGGTTGATTATGGGGCCAAGGACAAACGGCCCGAAGATCCCTATGCGGCGCCAGCGATTGTCTATGCCGAACCGGAATTGCTGGGTGCGGGTTATCGGCTGATTACCGAGGAATTGAGCAAGCAAGAGCATTTGGAGCTGTCGAGCGGCACGGTGCAGACTTTGCTGCATGATGTCGATGGGCGGATCAATGATCGCAAATCGACGATCTTGTATTTTTCCGGCTTGATGGTGTTTCTGGGGCTGCTTGGCGCCTTTATGGGCTTGATGAAAACGGTGCATGCGGTGTCGGATTTGATCGGCAGCATGGATATGTCGGGCAAGGGCGGGGCCGAGAGCATCGGGAGGATGATCGAGGGGATGAAGGCTCCGCTGGCGGGGATGTCGGTGGGTTTTAGCTCGTCCTTGTTTGGTTTGATGACATCCATGGTGCTGGGCGCTTTGGAGCGGTGCATGACCAGTGCGATGAAGGCTTTGCGCAATGAATTTGAGCATTGGTTGAGCCATATTACCGCGTTGGAAGGGGCGCAGCAGGAGGCGGCAGCGAATGACGGGGCGAATTTTGCCGGATTAAGCCGGGTGTTAACCGCCGGCAGCGCACAATTGGCCGATATGCGCGAGGTTTTGGCGGCGGGGGTCGATAATGCGGTGCAAACGCGGGCCAGTATCAATGCGGTAAACTATGCCATGGTCGATTTGGCGCAAGCGGTGAAGGCGGTGGCCGACCCAACGCCTTTGTTGCAACCGATAAACGAGGCGGTGGCGCAATTGGCGCGCAATCAGCTGGATATGTTGGGGGCTTTTGGCTCGCTATATCATCAGGCCGAGGCCGATCGGGCGGCGATTGGTGCGGCGATTGCCGCACTGGATGCGCGGATTGCCCGCAGCGATGGGTTGGACGGGGCGCAATTGCATAAACAAATGGAACGGATGTTGGCTTTGCAAGCTGATGTTGCCAGCCGCGATCCGCTGGTGGTCAATACCAGGCCGATTTACCTGCGTCCGAGATCGGTTGGGCTGTTTGGCTGGGTGGCAGCTGTGTGGAGAGGCGTGTCGGGAAATCAGAGCCAGACCGGCAATGATACCCGCGAGGCGCGGCGGCTGCGCCGTGAAATGCGGATATTATTGGCCAGCAATCAACGGGCGGTGCAGGGTTTGAGCAAGGATGTCGGCGCACGGTTTGCCCGGTTGGAGGCGCAAGAGGGGCAAGACCGTGCCACTTTGGCCACATTAACCGCTCATGCCAAGGATCAACAAGCGGCGCTAGCCCAGATTGCGGCGACATTGCACGGCGAGGTGCCGGTGGCGGCAGATAAGCGGATGCAGACGCCCGAAGTTGTGTTTCCACAAGTGGTGGCAGGGGGAGCGATGCCCGCTGAATTTACCGGTGCGCGACAGGCGATGGATTTGCTGAAGCAAAGGTTGCGCGCCGAAATTGAGGCGGATGTGCAAAGCGAGACGGCGCAATTGCCTGAGGCCGTGTTGCGGCGTGGTATTATTTAGAGCGGGATGGTTATTTATGAAAATAAAGAGTTTTTTTCGCCGCAAGCCGGTATTTTCCCGTTCGGCGGTGCGCTATTCATGTCAGGTTGATTGCGATATTGATCTGACCGAGAGCGAAGCCCATTATCAGGGGCGCTTGATTGATATTTCGGCGGGCGGGGCGATGGTGCGGCCACGGCTGGCCTATTTGCTGCAACGCCGTGATGTGCCGGTGATGGTGCAGATTCGCGGCGAAATTATTCCCGCGATGATAATGGCCACCACACCTGCGGGTTTTGGGTTGCGGTTTAACCAATTGCTGTCCGATGCGCAGATGGCGCAGATTTTGGGAGCGCAGTATTTGGCGCAAGCTGCTTGATTTATTTGCAAAATATGTAGGTTTACGGATCAGCCATGTGCCGCTGAATTAACCATAAATCTTCATCAATGGCCCTGTGTAAACTTATCACGGGGAGGCAGAATTGCCTGAGATTATTGTGCCACTGCGGCTGAAAATCACGACGGGTGCGGTGAGCCGTTTGGTGTTGTGTTGTATGGGTTTGGCGTCGGCATCGGTCAAACCGGCCTATGGCGAAGAGGCGGCGCTGAATGTGCCGGTTTTTGAATTATTGGCCAATTCACCCGCCCCCGAAGCAAAAGCCCCATTGGGCATCATAAATATGACGGGAATGGGCCGATTGTTGCGTAGTCCAACCGGGCCGCAATGGGATGGCACGCCGCTGCCTGATGGGCCAGCGATTCATATAGAT
>JBEAOQ010000338.1:0-5436 GCA_041164845.1 Pseudomonadota bacterium
AGCACATGTTAGAAACATAAGAACCACTAGCATTATAGTGTTTCTAGTGGATTTTATGATTTTGATATTTGCGACAAAGCTAACCGATAGAGGGGTGCAAATGTCAAAATCAATCCACTAGGACATTTTGCAGTGGCAACCTATCCCGATTGAAAACTACAATGGCCCAAAGCAGTTGGAAAAGCGGCGATGCTGATCGCCAAATGCACCAGCAAGATCAAATGACGACGGAGACGAACGATGACTGAGGACGCCAAGTGGGACATGGAGGTTGATGTTGTCGTTCTAGGCTCAGGCGGGGCGGCCATGACGGCGGCGATTGCGGCGCATGATTTCGGCGCAGGCGAGGTGGTTATCTTGGAAAAGAGCGGGATGGTCGGCGGGACGACCGCGATGTCCGGCGGCATGTTGTGGATTCCGGGCAATCATCATCAGCGCGAAGCGGGCATCGCCGAGTCTGACGATGACATCGTGGCCTACCTCGATTCGCTCGCTCCGGACGCGCTTGATCCCGATACATTGGGGGCGTTCATGGAAAGCGGGCCGGAACTGATCCGCTATCTCGCAGACAAGACGCCGGTGCGCCTTCGCGCCTTTGCCGACTTCCCAGATTATCAACCCTATGCGCCGGGGGCCAAGCCAGACGGCGGGCGCTCGCTGGACAATGAGGCTTTTTGCTTCGAACAGTTGGGAAAATGGGCCGCCCGGGTGAACCCCAGCAAGATGGCCTATCCCCTGCGCGGTAGCCTGATGGAGGCGATCAGCGGCACGCTGGACGAAGCCACCCTTGCCGAGCGCGAAGCGCATGATTACCGTGGGCTGGGGCAGGCGTTGGCTGGGTCATTGTTCAAGGCCGTGCTTGATCGTAACATCCCGGTCGAGTTCGAAAGGCGCGCCCGCAAATTGGTGAAGGACGGCGCTCGGGTGATTGGCGTCGTTGCCGAAGACGCCAATGGCCGCGATTTCCGCGTGCGCGCCCGCCGGGGCGTGGTCATCGCTACTGGCGGTTTCGAATGGAACGAAAATCTGGTCAAGACCTTCTTGCGCGGGCCTCTCACCGGGCCGGTCAGCGTGCCAGAAAACGAGGGCGACGGCCTGTTGATGGCGATCGAAGCAGGCGCTCAACTGGGCAATATGCAAAATGCCTTCTGGATGCAGAGCGTGCTTGAATTTAAGCCGCAGCACCGCGCCGCCAAGCCCAACTATATGCTGGGTTCAGACGAGCGGGCCCGTCCGGGGGCCATTCTGGTTAATCGTGCCGGCAAGCGGTTCGTCAACGAGGCCGCCAACTACAACGCCGTTGGCAAGACGCTGCATGCCTTTGACGCCGGAAGCCATACATACGCCAATCTGCCCTATTGGCTGATTATCGATCAGCGTTACAAAGACAAATATCCGACTTTCACCTCTCCGCCGGGGTCGCCGATCCCGTCTTACATGATCCAGGCCGAAACGCTTGAAGATCTGGCGGCAAAGGCGGGGATCGACGCCAGCGGGCTAGCGGGTGCCGTGGCGCGGTTCAATGCCATGGTCGCCAAAGGCCATGACGACGACTTCCATCGCGGTGACAATACTTACGACAATTTCTACATGTGGGGCGATCCGGCCTTTGCCCCCCCATACTGCACCCTAGGCATGATCGATCAAGGCCCCTATTATGCGGTAAAGATGGAAGCCGGTGCGTTGGGCACCTGCGGCGGCCCGAAGACCAATGGCGATGCCCAAGTGCTGGATTGGGACAGCAACCCTATCCCGGGGCTATACGCGGCGGGCAATGCGATGGCGGCGGTATTGGGCGAAGCCTATGGCGGCGCCGGCGGGACGTTGGGGCCGGGTATGACCTTCGGCTATATCTCCGGACGCCACTTAGGAACATAGAGCATCGTGCGAAAAAGCATGTCCTGAGCGAAGTCGAAGGGTGGGAACCGGTTTTTGGCTTAAAACCCCGTTCTTCTTAAAGCTGGGCGATAACAAATAACGAGAGCGGGTAATCTGATTCAGATTTAACGCTGCCCGCTCTAACTCTTGATACGTGCCGCCGCAGCCCATGCCAGCGCCATCACCGGCGCATTGGTGTTGCCGGAAACGGGCGCGGGCATAATCGAGGCATCGCAAACGCGCAGGCCAGACACGCCGCGCACCTTAAGGTCAGGATCAACCACCGAGCGATTATCGCTCCCCATCCGGCAGGTGGCGACGGCGTGGGTTCCGCACAGCGAGAAGCGGCGGAAGGCATCGAGCAAATCCGTGTCGCTGGTGCGCGCTTCGCCGGGGAAAAGTTCCTTTTCCAACCAAGGTGTGATCGCGGGTTGGGCCATATAGGCCCGCATTTTGTGGATCATCGCCACCGCGACCTGCTCATCCTCGGCAGTGGTCAACCAATTGGGGGTGATGGTCGGCAGGCTATCGAGATTGGCTGAGCTGATCCGCACATGCCCTTCGCTGGTGAGCCGCAGCAATTGGCCGTAGATCGTCAGGCCCGGCGCGTGTTCCACATCATTGAGCTGGATCGGGAAATTGTCATCATCGCCGCGCGCGAAGGTAAAGGCGGCGGCATAAAGTTGGGCATCGGGCCGCGCCACAGCAGGGCTGGTTTTAATGAAGGCCCCAACCTCGAATGGGCCGGTGGCGAGCGGGCCATCGCGGCGCAGATAATAACGCAAAACATTGCGAAACAGGCCAAAACCGTGAAATTCCTTGTTGTTACCCGCCGTGTTTTTAAGCCGATAGGGTATCGAAAATCCGAGATGCTCGCGCATCCGCTCACCAACATCGGGGCTTTCTACCAGCGTATTTACGCCGACGCTGCTTAGCAATGCCCCCGAGCCAATGCCCGAATGTTGCAGGATTTTGGGCGAGAGCAATGTCCCCGCCGCAAGGATGACTTCGCCGTTGGTGTGAAAGGTGACGGGAGCGCCATGCGCGCGCGCGGCAACGCCAGTCGCACGCAGATCATCCGAGAACAACACCTTATCAACCAGAACGCCGGTTTTTACGGTGAGATTGGCGCGTTTGCGGGCGGGTTTGAGGAAGGTCTCTGCCGCGCTCTGCCGCCGCCCATTCAAGATATTATGCGGATAATAACCGACGCCCTCATTGTCCTCGCGGTTAAGGTCATCGCGTCGCTCCAGCCCCGTTTGCATGCCTGCCTCGATCAAGGCTTCAGACAGGGGATAGCGATAATGCCCCGCCGAAATATGCACTGGCCCGCCGACGCCGCGCAGGCCGTCATCGCCGAGTTCATGATCTTCGATCGCACGGAAGGCGGCGCGCATCGTGTCCCAGCCCCAACCGGCTGCGCCCATCCGCTCCCAATCCTGATAATCCTCGGCCTGGCCGCGCATCCAGATCATGCCATTGACCGCAGATGAGCCGCCAAGGCCGCGCCCGCGCACCCAAACTTCGCTGGCCGGCATATCGGGTTTGCGCGGTTGCGCCACGGGGAAATGCCACGCATATTTGGGACGCATGACCAGCTTGCCCATGCCTTTGGGCAGCTTGATGAAAGGGTGGGTGTTGGTGCCCCCGGCCTCCAGCAACAGCACTTGCGATTTGCCATCTGCTGAGAGTCGCTCCGCCAGCACACAGCCCGCCGAACCGGCACCGACGATGATATAATCCCAGTTTCCGCTCAACATCCAATCCTCATTTTTGGTTGCGCCACTGGATTGTTTACTGCTGTAACCACGCCCTCAACGATCACCCCATCATGCGTCAGAATTGCACCCGCTTGGTATAGCCACCGTCGATCACAACATTGGTTCCGGTTGTGTAAGAGGAAGCGGCGGAGGCGAGAAAAACGATGGTGCGTGCCACCTCATCCGGCCCACCCCAGCGGCCCAGTGCGAAATCGGCCTCGGTCGCGGCATAAAGCTCGGGTGCAGCCGCTTTGATCGCCTCCCAATTGCCACCGGGGAAGGCGATGGGGCCTGGCGAAACGGCGTTGACGCGGATGTTCTTGGCCCCCCATGCTTGGCCCAGTTGCTTGGCATAAACCAGCAAGGCACCCTTGAGCGCGTTGAACGCTTGCGGCACGATGAAAGTCTCAAATCCAGCGGTGCTTGACATGATAACGACTGACCCGGCACCAGACTTTTCCAGATAGGGTTCAAGTGCTTCGCAGCCCAATACCGTGCCTTTGATGTCGGCGTTGTAGCAGGCGTCCCAATCACCTGTGGCACCAGAGCCGGATGCGCTTGCGCCGGGCACGAAAATGTCGCAGCCGCCAAGCCTATCCGCCGCAGATGTCAGCCATTTGGGATAGGCTTCAAGATCGCTCATATCGAACGCCTCACCAATCACCTTGCCGCCATGTCTGGACAGGCTGGCGACGGCTTCTGCGACTTGTTCGGCATTGCGTGAAAAGAATGCCACATCCGCGCCTTCTGCCGCAAAAATCTCCAGAGCAGCGCGGCCAATGCCACGGCTTCCGCCGGTCAATATGACCTTCTTGTTGTTTAATCCCAAATCCATGAGTCGCGTCCTCTCGGTTTATTTCTAATGGTAGCAGATTGCGCGCTGACTGGCCCGCGAGCCACTACTACTTTAATCAGGAAACCGCATTTAGCGCCGCTGCTATGGGTTGCCGATCAAAATGGAGGAGAGCGAACATGGGACGTCTGACAGGCAAGGTCGCAGTGGTCATCGGTGCGGGCAACCAAGGCAATATGGCGCAGGTGATCGCCAAGCGTTTCCGCGATGAAGGCGCGCAACTGGTGGTTGCAGGTCGCAAGATGGATGAATTGACGCGTTTCGCGCAGGAAATTGGCGGCCATGCGATCCCGTGTGACCTCACCAAGCGTAATGAGGTGTTTGCGCTCGCGCATGATGTGAAAGCAAAAATGGGTGCGATCAACATCGCGGTCAACGCCACGGGTTGGGGGTTCCTGAAACCCTTCCTCGACAACACCGAGGACGAGATCGACCAGATGATGGATTTGCAGTTCAAAGGCCCGTTTATGTTCTGTCAGGCGATGGTCGAAGCGATGACAGATGGCGGCTCGATCATCCAAATCTCCTCCGCCACCGCCAAAATCATGCTCAATCACCATGCGGCCTATATGGGCACCAAGGCCGGGATCGATCATGTCATTCGCTGTGTCGCGAATGAGTTCGGCGCGCGCGGTATCCGCGCCAACTCGATCTCGCCGGGGCTGACCGATACGCCGATGAACGCTGAAGCGAAGAATGTGCCGGGCCTGTTCGACAGTTTTCTAGGCGGCTATCCGCTTGGCCGCATTGGCACATCGGACGATGTCGCGGCGGCGTGCGTGTTCCTCGCGGAAGACGAATGTTTTATGACCGGCGAGAATTTACAGGTGAATGGCGGGTTGACGCTGCGCCGCAATCCGAGTGCAGCGGAGATGGAAGCGGCCATTGCCAAGGCGATGGGAAGCTAGAGGTTCGTTTCTCACATTTGCATCCCTTTTGGCTAGA
>JBEAOQ010000339.1:0-6796 GCA_041164845.1 Pseudomonadota bacterium
CCATCCGCCAACCGGTTTTGGCCGAAATAAGATCGCCGGTATCGGTTGTCATATCAAAATTCTGCGCGGTATAAGCCAGCGCCAAGATCGTCAGCAACACCGACAGAGCCACCACGAACAATGGTTTCTGCGCGGATTTGGCAATAGTGGATTTCAACAAATTGGTCAGCATTTTATATCTCAAATTATCACGGTTTTGGCCTGTAAAACCGCCCATTCAGGCCGATATGATCCAGCCTATAGCTGCTATCAAGCACATCAAACACCCCATCGTCAAAATTGATAAACCGCGCTGGCATCACTTGCCCCACAGCTGGATCATCGCTCATATGCTGGCGGCGGTCGCTGATTTGCACTACGGCAAAGCGGTGTGCGCGCAATTTAACGGCCAGATCATCGGGTGCCAGCGCACCGTGATACATCGCTTGGGTGGCATTAAAACTGTCGTAAACCAAGGGTTTGCCGCTGCGTAGACACAGCAAGGGCGATTGGCACAAAGCATCGCCCGACACAGATTGCAGATAGGCGACATCGGCAGCAAACGCCAATTCCCGCGCCCGCATATCGCCCAATGCATCCACCGCAAACCGGCCCAAGGCTTGCGGCGCAAACAACACAACACCGGCGTTAATCGCCAAAACCAACGCCGCCATACCGCGCCCATCAGCGCCGCGCCGCCGCAATTCTATTGCCACCAAACCCGCCCCAATCGCCAAGGCAATCGACAGATCAAAAAACACATTGATGTCGGTTCCCGCGCCGCCGGAAAACCCTGCGCCCAATACTATTGCCGCCGCCAAATACACCAAAATCAACCGCGCCATATCATCGCGCCGCGCCGCAATCAGCCCCAATCCCACCACCATAATCGGTGCTTGAAACCGGCTGAAAATCTCCATGGTAAACAGAAACGCTCGCTCCACATTCCAATCCCGCGCCGCCAATAATTGTCCAAAAAAAGCATCGCCATTGTTAAACAATATCAGGCCAAAACATAATAATGTCAGGGTGATAGAAGCACCAAAAAACACCACTTTTTGCCGCATACTCCCACGCAAAATCACATCGCCTGCCACCAGCAACGGCAGCAACACCAGATTATGTTTGGTCATCACACTGGCTACCAATAACGCAGCCGCACCTATCGCCCAACCCATACGCCCACATGCCTGTAACCAGATCACCATCCCCCAAATCGCCAGAGCTTGCCCCAGCAATTGTGGATCATTCATCCCGACATAATCGGTGGCAAATGCGGTGAAAAACAACAAGCAACAGGTCATCCCCAGTCGCGCATCCCATGTCCCCCCGCCCGCCACGCGAATGACACGCCCGCAAGCCAGCGCAATCACCCCCAGCGCCGCCAAAGACACCAACCGCCCTGCCAGTATCACATCGCCAATCATCTGCCCCAGCCAGCCGGTCAGATAAAACGACAGCGGCGGATAATTGTTGAACATCCCTTGCGGCAGGCCAGTATACAGCGGCAAACCGGCAGCCGCCCGCATTTGATAATAGGCGTTCCAACCCTCATTCATATCAATTTCAAAATGATAAAAGGCGCGGGTCAAGGGATAAGCAAACAATACCAAGGCCAAAACCATCAGCGCGGCTATAGCTATGCGGTAAGCTTTATGGTCTGTTGTTGCGTCTGTCATTTGCGCTGGGCGCTATCCATGTCTAGGGGTTGCGGCATGAACCAACGCGTGATTCATCTTCCCAACCATGCGACTTGCCACGCATGAGTGCAAGCCTGTTGGACATTCTATGGTGGGCGGCGGCGGCGCTAAGTTTGGCCGCTTGCGCCTATCTGCTGCTGGCTATGTGGGCGGTTAGTGCTTTGCGGTTGGAGGCAGGGCGCGGCTGGGCAAGCCCGCCGCGTGTGACCCTGCTCAAACCTCTATGCGGTGATGAGGATGGATTGGCAGCGGCGCTGGCGTCCTTTCTGAGCCAGAAAACCAGCAGCGAGATCAATTTTGTCTTTGGCGTGGCCTCTGTCGATGATCCGGCGCTGGTGGCGGCGCGGCTTGTGTCTGATAAATTTCCGGCGGCAAAGGTGCATTTCGTGGTTAACCCCCGCAGCCATGGCCCCAATCCCAAAGTCAGCAATCTGATAAATATGGCCGATTCTTGTGGCGATTTGGGCGATATTGTGGTCATTTCTGACAGCGATATTGTGATCGCGGCAGGGGTGTTGGAACGCAGCATCGCCGCGCTGGCTGCGCCAAATAGGGGCGCGGTTACGGCGCTGTATCGGGCTATTCCGGGCCAAACGCTCAGCGCATCGCGGCGCTATGGTGCGTGGTTTTTGGATTATGGCTTTTTGCCGATGGCGGTGCTGCATGCCCGTTTGGCCCCGCTGTCGGTGACATATGGGCCGCTAACCGCGATCCGCGCCGATGTTTTGGCGACAATCGGCGGGCTGGCGGCGCTGGCCGATCATCTGTCCGATGATGCGGAATTGGGGCGGCTGGTGCGGGCTGCGGGCTATGACATCGGATTTTCGCCCGATGTGGTGGAAACTTTGGTCAATGATCCGACTTGGGCGGAATTATTTGACCATGAATTGCGCTGGGCGCGGACGGTGCGCGGGCTGGATCCGCTGGGCTATGTCGCGTCACTGGTCAGCCATGTCGGGCCATTGCCGCTGTTACTGTTGATCTATCCGTCATGGGGCAGTGTGGCGGCGATGCTGGCTCCGGTGCTGTTGCATTATCTGCTGGCGCGGATGGTAGCGCGGCGGTTGGGACGCAATGCTGCGCTTCCCATGCCCGGCCCCTTTGCCCTATGGCTGCGCGATTGTTTCAGTTTTGCGGTCTGGGCGCGGGGGCTGGTGGCGCGGCGGGTGGGTTGGCGTGGACAGCGGCTGGCTATGGCGCATGGTGATATATTGGTGGGTGCAAAATGACAAAATCAAAACGGCTTATCATCACCGCCGATGATTTCGGCATGTCACTGGAAGTCAACGAAGCGGTCGAAGAAGCGCACCGCAAGGGCTTACTGACCTGCGCCAGTTTGGTGGTGGCGGGCGATGCGGCGGGCGATGCCATCCGCCGTGCCAAAGCCATGCCCAATCTGGGTTTGGGGCTGCATCTGGCGCAATATGGCGCGCCGGTGGCCTCTGCCGGATTGGGCCAACCTTTGTCGGATGATGGGGTAAATCTGGGCGCAAATCCGGTGCGCACCGGCATTGCGATCATGCTGTCGCCTAAGGCCCGCGCTGTGGCCAAAGCCGAGATTGCCGCGCAATTTGCCGCCTATGCTGCGTCGCGCCTGCCGCTGACCCATCTCGATGGCCATTGGCATTGCCATCAACATCCCGCCGTGCTGGCGATGGCGTTGGAATTGGGCAAGCCGCTGGGGTTAAAAGCGGTGCGGATTCCTTACGAGCCTTGGCGTTTGGCGGCGCAAGTTTCGGGGCGGATGATCGGGGCGGGGGCCATGTTCCAAGCCGCCGCGCATCGGCCATTGGCGGCGATGATGCGCTGGCAATGTCAAAGCGCCGGATTGGCCACCAACGATTATTTCTTTGGCAAGGGCGATGCTGGCGCGATGGATGCCGCGCTGATGATCCGCATGGCCCGCGCCTTGCCCAATGGCCTAACCGAACTGGGCCTGCATCCATCAAATGATGGTTGGGCAGGGCGTGGCCCCAATGCCCCGCCTGCGCATTGGCAATTGTCTGAGGAAGTCCGCGCCCTATGCGATCCGTCCTTGCGCGCCGAATTGACCGCGCAAAATATCACCCTCTGCCGCTGGGCCGATGTCGGGTGAAACCCGCTTTGCGCCTGTTGCAATTGCTGTTTCCGCTGGCGGTTTTGCTGCTGGTGCTGGTCAGCATCGCCGATAATCCGGCGCTGCATCTGTTGTTGTCCGCTGCTTTTGCGCAGGTGACGTGGGCTTCGGTGCTGGCGACCGTGCCCGGGCAAATGGCGGCGGTGCTGCTGTGCACGGCGGCGCTGCATGTTCTGCGCCCTGGGGTGGGGTTCGGTGCCAGCCTGTCCTCGCGTTTGCTGCGTGATGCGGGGGGCAATTTGCTGGTGTTTATGCCCGGCCTTGGCGAGATTATCAGCACCCGCGCTTTGGTGCTGTCGGGCGGGCAAACCCGGCGGGCGATAACGGCGGTTGCGATTGATTCGGTGACGGAAATTCTTGGCCAATTGCCCTATATGCTGCTGGCATTGTGGGTGGTGCCTCGGTTTTTATCGGCGGCGCATATGCCGCAAATATCGCTGGATAGCTGGCAGATCACAGCGGGGTTTGGCATGACTTTACTGGCTATTGCCGCCACCATTACCCTGTTAAAACAACGCGGCATCTGGCCCAAAATCCAGCGCCGACTCCATATTGAACACCGCCTGTTCCAACGCGGGTTGCGGCAAAATCCACGCGGCATCCCGCTGTCTGTCCTGCTGCATATTGCGGCATGGGCTTGCGGCGGGCTGCAATTTTGGATGGCGGCACGAGCCTTGGGCCTTGACATTAGCCTGTTTGCCGCGCTGGCGGTGGATAGCGTGGCCTATGCGGCACGGGCGATTGTATTCTTCATCCCTGCCGGTTTGGTGTTGCAAGAGGCCAGCCTGATCGGGGCAGGACTGGTGTTCGGCCTGCCCGCTCCCGCCGCTTTGGCGCTGGGTTTGGTGTTGCGGCTGCGTGATGGGCTGTTTGGACTATCGCTGATCCTATGGCCCCTTTTGGAGTGGCGGCGTCGGGGCGGGAGCAGGCGCAGCAACCGGAGCTGATGCCGCTGCTGGATCATCCAGCGGATCATCCAATCCGGGCAATTTCGCGTCCTCGCCATCTTTGGCCCTAAGCCATGCGATTTCACCGGCGCGGTCTTGCAGAAAATTGGCGCGCAAATTGGCGTAGGGGTCAACCGAATCCGCCTTTATCCGCTGCAAATCCTCATCCGCCTCGGCACGTTGATCCAAGCCGGAAACAATCTGGATAATCTGACTATATTTGCCAAAGCTGAGCTTCGCCCGCAGGATTTTCTTGTGGCTGGCAGGATGGGTTATTCGGTGCAGCAAGCGCGGATGGGCGAAATTATCGCCAAATTCGCCGATAAAATCGCGCAATGTGGTCGGGCCAAGCACCGGCAGATACATATAGGCAATTGGCCCCGCGCCATAATAGCCCAGCGTATCCCCGGCGTTATTGGCATGGCCGGGCAGGTTAAATGGCTTGTTTTTCGCCAGATCAAAAACCCCGACCAAGCCCGCTGTGGAATTGAGCGTGAAACGCGCCGCCGAGCGCAAGGCACGCTTGGGCCGCAATTGCAGCGTATCGTGGAACACCACCATCGGCTCATGCAGATTGTTGAGGAAATTGCGCGCCCCATCGCGCAGAAATTTGGGAATGATGGTTTTATAGATAATCGCCGCTGGCCGCAGGACGAACCGGTCAATCGGCTGGGTAAGTGCATAAGACACGCGGTTAAACGGGGCCAGCGGATCGTGGAATCTGTGTTTAACCGGCGCGCTGGATGTGGTTTGGACTGGGGATGTGGTTTCGGATGGGGGCGGGGCGACATCGGGGCCAGCTGCGTCAACTGCGGGCGCTGGCAAAATTGCAGCGGTAATCGGCGGCGCGGGAGCGGGTAGAACTACCTGCTGAACAGCAGCCTCCACAACCACTGGCGCACCAGCGGGGGCATCTACCGGCACGGCCGCACCAACGGCCAAAATCTGGCTGGCCAATTGCAATGAGATTTGCGCGGCCAGCACCGCCTAACCAGCCACCATCATGCAACTTCCTTGCGTCGCCGCAGAAAGTCAAAAAATTCAACACCTTCACGCAATCTTCGCTTCATCATATCCCAATCGCGCAACATCTCGCTAACGATTGCACCAATTTTGCGCGGGCGAAAGTAAAAACGCTTATAAAATTCTTCCACCTTGTCGAAAATGACGGTGGCGTGCAGATGCGGATAGGATAATTGGGCAATCTGATTGCCGCCATCATCCAGCAGATGATCGGTGCCATCAAACCAATTATTTTCCGTCGCCTGTTTGAACAGAAAAGTCCCCGGATAGGGCGCGGCCAGACTGACCTGAATGGTATGCGGGTCAATATCCTTGGCGTAATTGATGGTTTCTTCGATGGTTTCCAGCGTTTCACCCGGCAGACCGAGAATAAAAGTGCCGTGGATGACAATGCCCAAAGCATGGCAATCCTTGGTAAATTGCCGCGCCACATCGGTGCGCAGCCCTTTTTTGATATTGTGCAAAATTTGCTGATTGCCGCTTTCATAGCCGACCAGCAACAGACGGCAGCCGCCCGCTTTCATCGCTGTCAGCGTGTCATAGGGGACATTGGCCTTGGCATTGCAGCTCCATGACACGGGAAATCCCGGCTGGCCAAAGCCCAGCTTGCCCAATTCGCCGGCCAATTCGGCAATCCGCACCTTGTCATCGGTCAGCGTATCATCGTCAAAGAAAATTTCTTTGGTTTGCGGAATTTCCTTGAGGACATATTTGACCTCTTCAATCACCTTGGCAATCGAACGGGTGCGGTAATTATGCCCGCCGACGGTTTGCGGCCACAGGCAGAATGTGCAACGGCTTTTGCAGCCACGCCCTGTGTAAAACGAGACATAGGGATGGCGCAGATAGCCGCCGAAATATTTCTCGATCGTCAGATCACGCTGGTAGACCGGCGAGACGAAGGGCAGCGAGTCCATGTCCTCGATGACCGCGCGGTCCCTGTTGTTGATGATCTCCCCGGCCGCGTTGCGCCAAGAGATGCCATCGACCTCGGCGAGCCGCATGCCGTTGGCAACGTCGAGGATGGTGAA
>JBEAOQ010000340.1:0-3772 GCA_041164845.1 Pseudomonadota bacterium
GGCATCGACATGGCGTTCATGTCGCCAGCAAATTGCACATAACCGCCCAGCGGCAACAGCGACAGCTTCCACCTTGTGCCCTGTTTGTCGGTAAAACCGAGCAATTCCTTGCCAAAACCCACCGAAAAGGCGTCAATCTTGACGCCAAACAGCCGCCCGACCAGATAATGCCCCAATTCATGCAGCACGATCAGCGGCCCCAGTACCAGAGCAAAAGCACCTATTATCATCAAGATAGATGGGGAATGCATAATTTATTTTAACTCCAACAAGCCAGCAGCCACAACCCGTGCCTCGGCATCCACCGCGATAACATCGGCCAATAGACTGGGCTTAACAGGGGCATAGAGCGCCAAAACCTCCTCAACCAATTCCGAAATCCGCATAAACCCAATCTGCCCCGCCAAAAATGCCGCCACCGCCACCTCATTCGCCGCGTTCAAAACCGCCGGAATTCCGCCCCCCGCCTCCGCCGCTTGCCGCGCCAAACGGGTGGCGGGAAAGCGTATTTCATCGGGCGCACGAAAGGTCAAAGCACCAATTTCCGCCAAATCCAGCGGCGCACATGGCGTATCCATCCGCGCCGGCCAAGCCAAAGCCGAAGCAATCGGCACCCGCATATCCGACGGCCCCAGCTGGGCCAAAGTCGATCCATCACGATATTCGACCATCGAATGCACCACCGATTGCGGGTGAATAATGATCCGCAACCGATCCAAACCCACCGGAAACAGGTGAAACGCCTCGATCAATTCCAGACCTTTGTTCATCATCGTGGCGCTGTCCACACTGATTTTCGCGCCCATGTCCCAATTTGGGTGTTTCACCGCTTGGGCGGGGGTGGCGGCGTGCAGTTGTTCCAGCGTCCAATCGCGGAACGGCCCGCCGCTGGCGGTCAAGGTGATCCAGCGGACATCTTTCGAGCTATTACCATTAAGGCATTGAAAAATAGCATTGTGTTCGGAATCCACCGGCAACAAAGTTGCGCCAAACCGCGTCACCGCCTCGGTCATCACCTCGCCAGCCGAAACCAGCGCCTCCTTATTGGCCAAAGCCACGGTCTTGCCCTGCTCAATCGCCGCCATCGTCGGGGCCAGCCCCGCACAGCCGACAATCGCGGCAACCGTGATGTCCGCACCAATCGCCGCTGCCTCCACCAGCGCCGATGCCCCGCCGAGCGCCTGAATGTTCGTGCCCGCCAATGCGGCGCGCAATGCGGGCAGGTGCGATTCATCGGAAATAACCGCCACCTCCGCCGCAAATTCCCGCGCCAATTTGGCGAGGTCGGCGGCATTAGAATGGGCGGTCAAGGCGATAATACGCCACTGGTCAGGGTTACGCCGGATCAAATCGAGCGTGGAGGTTCCAATAGAGCCAGTTGCGCCGAGGATAGAGATGGTGCGGGTCATAAATCGCTCGAATTAATGATTACAATCGCAGTAACAAGTGCAGTAACATTTGCTACTGCCAATAGCCCATCCAAGCGATCAAACAAACCGCCATGCCCAGGAATAAGTTTTCCAGAATCCTTCACCCCTGCCCTGCGTTTCATCCAACTCTCAAAAAAATCACCTATTTGTGCTGCTATAGCTAATGCAGCACCAGCAACAGTGGAGAAAAACAATGACATATTTATCACATCAAAATATGCAAAAGACATAAGAGTAATGCCAGCAAGCCCCATGCCACCTAGCAACCCAGACCAAGTTTTTGAGGGACTGATCGAGGGGGCAATTTTGGGTCCACCAATTGTGCGCCCAGCGAAATATGCACCAATATCTGTTGCCATTACTGATATAATGAGCGGAAGAACGAGCATTATAGCAGATGCATGAGATGTGGCCCATCCCATAAGTTCATTATTGCCAATTATTGCCAAAAATAATGTCGCTATCCCAACATATGCAAAGCCAAAACCCATCCACAAACTGAGCATTATTCGGCTCAATTTCATATGGCTGATAAGCCCCCACCACTCCCACAACACCCCCAACGCCACCAGCGCAACAAACAAAGTCCACACCCAGCCGCCCAGCCACAGCGCCGTTCCGGCCACTGCCACCATGACAATCGCCGATTTGACGCGGGTGGCGAGATCGGATTTTTTGGGTTCCATGCCGCTCATAAATTCCTCCCCGGCACGGGGAGGGGGACCATCCGAAGGATGGTGGAGGGGTAGCCCCAGCGCCCAATGCCTGCGGTTAGCCGCTGCCCCTCCGTCGCTTCGCGCCACCTCCCCATACTGGGGAGGAATTTTCCCCTAACGCCCGCCATATCGCCGCTCCCTCTGCGCAAATTCTGCCAAAGCCTCACGCAAATGATCGGGCGTGAAATCGGGCCATAGCACATCGGTGAACCACATTTCGGCATAGGCCGCCTGCCACAGCAGGAAATTGGACAGCCGCACTTCGCCGCTGGTGCGGATCAGCAGATCGAGCGGGGGCAGGTCGGCGGTGTCCAATTCCGCCGCAATGCTGTCCGCCGTGATCGCGCCTTTTTCAGCGGCGGCGGCGGCGGCGCGGGCGATTTCATCTTGCGAGCCATAATTCAGCGCGACCACCAAAGTGGTGCCCGAATTTTGCGAAGTTCGCGCGAGTGCGTCATCGAGCATTGTGACAATATCTGCAGGTAAGGCTTTGTAATTGCCAATAATTTTTAATTTTACATTGTTCGCGCAAAATTCTTCCAGATCGGCCAGAATGAATTTTTTGAGCAGCCCCATCAGCGCCGAAACTTCCTCTTCCGGACGGCTCCAATTCTCGGTGGAAAAGGCATAAAGGGTCAGCGCCTCTAGCCCCATGTCGCGGGCGGCACGGGTTAGCCGCCGCACCGCTTCGACGCCGCGTTGATGGCCCACCACACGCGGCAAATGGCGTTTTTTCGCCCAACGGCCATTGCCATCCATGATGATGGCGACGTGTTTAGCGGTGGTCGTGGGGCGGGCTTTAGATGCTATCATAGCTCCCTCCCCTTTTGCGGAGGGTTGGGGTGGGGGCTGTCGGAGATGGCATGGCTGGTTTCACAGCCCCCACCCCCAGCCCCTCCCCTGAAGGGGATGGGGGATATCACTGCGTCAAAATTTCTTTTTCTTTATGCGATGCCGCCTCATCTGCGGCTTTGATCTGTTCATCGGTCAGCTTTTGCACTTCTGTTTCCAACCTTTTGCGGTCATCCTCGGAAATCTCTTTTTTGGCCTCATCAGCCTTCAAATTTTCCATCCCATCGCGGCGGACATTGCGGATGGCGATCCGCGCTTTTTCGGCATAGGAGCTGGCCAATTTCGCCAATTCCTTGCGGCGTTCTTCGGTCAAATCGGGGATCGGCAAGCGGATATTATTGCCGTCATTGATCGGGTTCAGCCCCAAGCCCGCCGAACGGATGGCCTTTTCCACGGGGCCAATATTCTGCTTGTCCCACACCTGCACCGACAGCAAACGCGGTTCGGGTGCCGACACCGTTGCCACCTGATTCAGCGGCATTTGGCTGCCATACACCGTCACCGTCACCGGATCGAGCAGCGCGGTATTGGCGCGGCCGGTGCGCAAACCAGACAGATCGCCTTTCAGCGAATCCACAGCGCCCTTCATCCGGCGTTCGAGGTCGGCCTTATCAAATTTGGCCATATCAGCCTCCCTTTTGCACGATTGTTACGACGCCGTCACCGGCCAAAACCCGCGCCAGATTGCCCTGTTCGCGGATCGAAAACACCCAGATCGGGATAGCATTGTCGCGGCACAGGGCCACCGCCGATGCATCCATCACTTTCAAATTA
>JBEAOQ010000341.1:0-3726 GCA_041164845.1 Pseudomonadota bacterium
CTTGCCCGCGCGGACGCCGGGAAAAACAAGGTCGCACTGTGCTTCGCGAAATGCGCTTGCCCGTTTGAACACCCCAATCGTCGACTGTGAAAGTGGAACGACATGCGCGCGGTCGGCTTTCATGCGTTCTGCCGGGATCGTCCAAAGCCCTTTTTCAAGATCGACCTCCGACCAGACAGCCAGCCGGATTTCGCCCGAACGGGCGGCAGTCAGGATCAAAGTCTCGAATGCAAGTCGCCCGACGCTCTCGCGTTCGCGCAGACGGGTGACGAATGCCGGAACCTGCGCAAAAGGCATCGCAGTGTGATGCGCGGCCTTTGCCCGCACCTTGGGCAGCGATTTGTTCATCGCCGCAATTGGCAGGGGCATCGTCCGGTAACCCTTGGCGATTGCCCAGTCGATCACGGTCACAATCCGCTGGCGGACACGGCGGGCGGTCTCTGGCTTTTCCAGCCAGATCGCGACAAGTGCATCCCGCACATGCGGGCCTTCCACGTCGCTTACCGACATGTCTCCGAAATGCGGGAAGGCATAGGCCGTCAGCGTCGAAAGCCACTGTGCTTTGTGCTTGGCATTGCGCCAGTTCTTCTTGTTTTCGGCAAAGACCAAAACGGCGGCTTCGCGGAAAGTCGGGATGCCCGCTTCCTTGCGTCGTTCAATCAAGGGATCGATCCCGGCCTCAACTTGCGAGCGGATTTTGGATGACTTATCGCGTGCTTGGGCGAGTGTGACCTTCTTCGCGCTCCCCAATCCGAAGTCGCGTCGCGTGCCATGTTTTTGCACCCTGCAGACCCATGATCGCCCACCCGTCGGCCCGATCAACAGATACAAGCCATCGCCATCACCATAGCGACCGGGCATCCTCGCCGCCTTTACGGCTGTTGCTGATAACCGACCCATAGAAATATTCCCACACCTGCTCCCACACTTAATACGGGTTACCATGCTACAGAGGCAAACTGGATGCAACAACAAATCGTCTAAAACCTGAGACTTTCCGCCAATTTTTGGTCTGGATGGGTTGCCTTGAAACAGGTAGTTGGCGGAGCGGCAGGGATTCGAACCCTGGATGAGCTTTTGGCCCATACTCACTTTCCAGGCGAGCGCCTTCGACCACTCGGCCACCGCTCCGCAAATGCCTGACGCATTGCTGGGACAGCGATGCGTGAATCGGTCGGGGGAAATCCAACCGATTGGAAGCCGCGCCCTAGCGGGGTAATTTGGGTTCTGCAAGGACTGGTGTGATGTCAGCACATTTCGGGCTGGCGAAACGCGCCGTGCGGTGGCAACATGTGGCTATGCGCAAACTAGCCCCCTATGCTCTCGCCTTTTCCGCCGCGCTGTTGATCGGGGCGGATGCGCCGCCTAAACTGCCGCAAATGGCGGCCAATTTGCGGGCGAAAACCTATCCAAAATCGCCTGCACAAATTGTCAGCGAAGCACCGCCTGCGGAATGGCAGATGATTGATCCGGCCGATTTGCTGGTGATGGAATTGGCCGCCGATGCCAAAGGCCAACCGCGCCATGTGATTATCCAACTGATGCCCGCACCATTTTCGCAAGGCTGGGTGGGTAATATGCGCAAATTGGCCAGCGCACATTGGTGGGATGGCACCAGCGTCTATCGGGTTCAAGACAATTACGTCGCGCAATGGGGTGATGGCGAGGGCGAGGATAAAAGCAAAGCCAAACCCTTGCCGCAAGGTTTGGCGGTGGTGCCAGAGAGCGAATATAGTGTAACAACGAAATTACGTTTTGATTTGGCGTTGAAAAATGACATTTTTGCAGGGCAGGCGGGTTATATCAAAGGTTGGCCATTCGCCAGCAATCCCACATCTTACGCCCCCATCCATTGTTATGGCACCATTGGCGTCGCTCGCGATTTGTCGCCGGATACCGGTACTGGGGCCGAACTTTACGCCATAATCGGCCAGCCCGCCCGCGCATTAGACCGCAATATCGCGGTGGTTGGGCGGGTGATCGAGGGCATATCGTATCTGTCCAGCCTGCCACGCGGGCCTGCGCCGATGGGGGTTTATACCGATTTGGCGATGCGCACCCCAATCATCAGCCTGCGATTGGCCAGCGAATTGCCCGAAGTGGATCGGCCCAAATTTCAATATCTTTCCACATCTAGCCCAACATTCGCGCAATATGTCGCGGCGATTCCCAGTTTCACCAGCCCTTTCTTCATCAACCCATCGGGCGGCGCGGATATTTGCGCGGTGCGGGTGCCGGTGCGGCGGGTGAAGCTATAAGGGTCATATTTTCAGTCTGTGTAAATTCGTATTCACCCAAAATGACGCCATTGCCGCTGGCGCCGCACCCATCCCCCTGATAGCAAGCGGGTGCTATTTGAGGAAACCTGCGCATGAGCTTTACCGCTGACCGTCTGCTGCTGTTTGGGGCCACCGGCGATCTGGCCCAGCGGATGTTGTTGCCGTCACTATGCGCGCTGCATGATGACAAATTGGTGGCCGATGATCTGGCGATTATTGGCACAGCGCGGTCTGACCATGATGACCAGTCTTATCGCGCCTTTGCCCGTGCGGCGCTCGAAAAATACCTGCCAGACCATCGCAAGGGGGCGATTGACAGCTTTCTGAACCGGCTAAGCTATCAAACCCTGGACGCCAATGACACCAGCCATTTCGCCGATCTGGCCAGCAAAGTTGGCCCGATCAACACCGGCTTGGCGATATTCTTGTCCACCGCGCCCAGCCTGTTCGAAGCGACGATCGCTGGGCTGGCCTCTTGCGGATTGGCGGGGGACATGGTTCGCATTGGGTTGGAAAAACCACTGGGCACTTCGCTGGAAACCAGCCGCCATATCAATGATGCCGTCGCCCGCGCTTTTTCCGAAGACCGCATTTTCCGCATCGACCATTATCTGGGCAAGGAAACGGTGCAAAATCTGCTGGCGCTGCGCTTTGCCAATATAATGTTCGAACCGCTGTGGAACGCTGCGCATATTGACCATGTGCAGATTACCGTGGCCGAAACCGTGGGGCTGGAAGGGCGCGTCGGCTTTTATGATGGCGCGGGGGCGCTGCGCGATATGGTGCAAAATCATATGCTGCAATTGCTGGCCTTGGTGGCGATGGAGCCGCCCGCGCTGTATGATGCAACATCGGTGCGCGATGAGAAAGTCAAGGTGTTGCGCGCTTTGCGGCTTATTTCGCCCGATGAAACGGTTACCGGTCAATATGCTGCTGGGGCCATCGGCGGCGCGGCGGTGCCAGCTTATGCGGCGGAATTGGGCCAATCATCAGCTACCGAAACCTTCGTCGCGATCAAGGCGCATCTCGACAATTGGCGGTGGAAGGGGGTGCCGTTTTATCTGCGCACTGGCAAACGGCTGCCCGAACGGGTCACCGAAATTGTTGTGCAATTCCGCCGCGTGCCGCATTCGATTTTCGCAGGAAAAGGCGCGCGTAGCCAGCCAAACCAACTGGTTATCGGGATACAACCCGAAGAAAATATCACCCTGTCGTTAATGACCAAAGTGCCCGGATTGGATCGCGATGGGATCCGGCTGCGCTCGGTGCCGTTGGATATTCGACTGGCCGATGCCTTTGCTGGCCCCACCAAACGTATCGCCTATGAACGGCTGTTGCTTGACCTGATCGAGGGGGATCAAACGCTGTTCGTCCGCCGTGATGAGGTCGAGGCGCAGTGGGATTGGATCGACGGCATCCGCGCCAGTTGGGACAATCATGGCCTGAC
>JBEAOQ010000342.1:0-2721 GCA_041164845.1 Pseudomonadota bacterium
GCCAACGCCGCCTTGGCGATCATCTCCAATGTCTCACCCGTTGAGTCGGAGAGAAGGTGTAGGTGGTGGCGGGTCATTTATTAGATATACCTTTGGCTTAATGTTTATATTATTGTTTAAATTAATATTTTATAATTTTTAGAAAGAAATAAGCAGGGGCTTTTTGCCCCTGCACCCCCTTAACGTCTTCCGACGTGAGGATGCGGTATGTTGCAAATTTATCGCCCAAACTCACTATTGTGATATATGAAAAATGCAAAGCTGCTTCCTGACTAACACAAAGCAAAAATTTATGGGGGGTTTGGGGGCAAAAAGCCCCCAAAGAAAAGAAAAAATTTCAAATTATCTTGCCAATCCCCTGTGGACAATCACCAGCATAAGTCCCCTAATAATCTGACTCACAAAACCGGCGCGCAAATCCACACCCACAAACCATTCTTCCGCCCACACCCTATCAACATGTGGGCAAAGATTCCCACAGGCTGGGGATAGGGGGGATAAATTATGCTTGACCCCTTGGCATCACGATTCGCATGACAAAACACCCTGTTCACGCTGGTATAAATCGGGCAAGGCCGCGCAAAGCCTGTTATCCACAGGCCTACTACTGATATAACCTTATATATATTTTCTATTATGTTGAATGGACTTGGGTCTCATGGCGGGATTGCTATTAAACACTTTGCGCGGTGAAAATTTGGCGCAGCGGCCAATTTGGTTGATGCGGCAAGCTGGGCGTTATCTGCCGGAATATCGGGCTTTGCGGACGGAAAAGGGCGGCTTTTTGCCTTTGGTCTATGATAGTGTGGCGGCGGCTGAGATTACTTTGCAACCGATCCGCCGGTTTGGTTTTGATGGCGCAATCTTGTTTTCAGATATTCTGATTGTGCCTTATGCGATCGGGCAGAATTTGGAATTTTTGGCAGGCGAAGGTCCGCGCCTTTCTCCTCGCTTGCTAGATAGCGCCCTAAATCAGCTCAGAGCGGTTCCAGAGCGTCTGTCACCGATCTATGAGACCGTGAGTAGGGTTAAAGCTGGTTTGGGCGCTGGGCGCACGTTGCTGGGCTTTGCTGGCAGCCCTTGGACCGTGGCCACCTATATGGTTGCCGGTGAGGGCAGCCGCGATCAACATGATACCCGTGCTTTGGCCTATCGTGATCCATCTGCTTTTCAGGAGATTATCGACGCAATCACCCATGTTACCATTGAATATCTGGTTGGGCAGATTTTGGCTGGAGCCGAGGCGGTGCAGCTGTTTGACAGCTGGGCGGGCAGTTTGGCTCCATCAGAATTTACCCGCTGGGTTATTGCGCCGAATGCCGCAATAACAGCCGCGATTCACAAAATTTTTCCGCATGTTCCGATCATTGGTTTTCCCAAAGGAGCTGGCGAAAAATTACCTGCCTACGCCCGTGAAACTGGAGTGAATGTGATTGGTTTGGATGAAACCATTGACCCGATATGGGCGGCGCGGAATTTGCCCGATGATATGCCGGTGCAAGGGAATTTAGACCCCTTGTTGTTATTGGCTGGAGGGGCTGAGTTGGAAAAACAGACTTTGCGTATTTTGGACGCCTTTGCCGATCGTCCACATGTGTTTAATTTGGGCCATGGTATCGGCCAAACCACACCGGTGGAGCATGTCGAACAGCTGTTGGCATTGGTGCGGGGTTGGCGGACATAATATCTGATTAAACAACTGCATCTATCAAATCCGCCAAATTCGCTTCTGGTCTGGCCCCATAATGCGAAATAATTTCCGCCGCGCAAATTGCACCCAATTTCAGACAATGGGCCAAATCAGCCCCACGCACATGACCAAACAGAAACCCAGCGGCAAATAAATCGCCCGCGCCGGTGGTATCGACCACTTTGGCTATGGGTTGAGCTGGCACTTCTACGTGTATCCCAGCAGACACCGCCACTGCGCCATCTGCCCCGCGTGTTACCACCAATATCGGCACTTGCGGTGCCAGCGCGGCCATGCCCGCATCAAAATCATCCAACCCAGTCAACGCTGCCAATTCTACCTCATTGGCAAACAAAATATCAATTTGACCATTGGCGATTAAAGCGCGGAAATCATCGCCATGCCGCGAAATAACAAAGGCATCGGACAGGGTGAACGCCACTTTTCGCCCTGCCCCACGGGCTGCGGCAATGGCACGGCGCATAGCGGCGCGTGGCTCTTCCGGATCCCACAAATAGCCTTCGAGATAGAGCACCGACGCGCTGACAATCGTGGTATCATCCAAAGCCGCTGCGGGCAAAAATTGCGACGCCCCGAGAAAAGTATTCATCGTTCGTTGGCCATCGGGGGTGACAAAGATCAAACAGCGCGCTGTTGGCGGATCGCCCGCCCGTGCCACCGTGTCAAAGGCAATTCCCGCTGCCCGAATATCATGGGCAAAGACTGCGCCCAACTGGTCATCAGCCACCTGCCCAATAAAGCCGCATTTGGCCCCCAGCGCCGCCAATCCAGCCAAAGTATTTGCTGCTGATCCGCCAGAAATCGCGCGCGCTGGCCCCATTGCCGCGTAGAGCGCATTGGCCTGTGCGGTGTCGATCAATGACATCCCACCGCGTTCCATTCCCAGTTCCGAGATAAGCGAATCAGCGCAGGGGGCCATGACATCGACAATAGCATTGCCAATCGCGATAACATCAAGGGTAGGTTCGGACATAAATAGCCTTTACGAAATAGAATGCCCGCGCCTAACC
>JBEAOQ010000343.1:0-8473 GCA_041164845.1 Pseudomonadota bacterium
TGGCTGCGCGCACAGGATTTGGTCTATGATGGCGTGCTCGAAGCGCCCAAGGGCAAGCTGCTTGATGATTGGGAGCCTGTCGCTCTGCCGCTGTTCCGTTCGACCAAATTTGGCGATGACCAAGACCGGCCGATCAAAAAATCGGATGGCAATTGGACCTATTTCGGGGCTGACCTCGCCTATCATTTCCAAAAGGCCGAAAATGCCGATGCGCTGATCGACATCTGGGGCGCGGATCATGCTGGCACGGTCAAACGGATCAAAGCAGCGGTCGCTGCGCTGACCACTGGCGCGGGCCAGCACAAACCGTTTGATGTCAAGCTGGTGCAAATGGTGCAATTGTTGCGCGGCGGCGAACCGGTCAAAATGTCCAAACGATCGGGCAATTTCGTGACGCTGGCCGATGTCGTCAAAGAGGTCGGCAAGGATGTTGTCCGCTTCACCATGCTGACCCGCAAGCCCGAAGCGCAGATGGATTTTGATTTCGTCAAAGTGGTCGAAACATCCAAGGACAATCCGGTGTTCTATGTCCAATATGCCCATGCGCGGATTTGTTCGACCATGCGCAAGGCCGAATTGGAGAATATGGCGCCCTCATCCGCCGCGCTGCATCGGTTGGGCGACGAAGAGCTGGTGCTGATTGCCCAAGCCGCGCAATTTCCCCGCCAAATCGAAGCCGCCGCCGCCGCACGCGAGCCGCATCGCATTGCCTTTTTCCTCGCCGATTTGGCCGCAGCCTTTCATTCCTATTGGAATTTGGGGAATGACCGCCCCGAAAAGCGGTTCATTCTGGCACAGGACGCAGAATTGACCGGCGCAAGGCTTTTCTTGGGGGCGCAAATAGGGCAAGTGGTTAAGAATGGGTTAGCGCTGCTGGGTGTAGCCGCCGTAGAGGAACTGTAACCATGATAGGATCTGGCGACGAATTGGGCACTGAATTGGGCCAAACATTGCGCGATGGTATTGCCGAAAAGGCCAGCGAAATGGCGGGCGGTTTGCGCGATGGCATTGCCGAAAAGGCCAGTGCAATGACCGGTGGCCTGACCGATGGCATTACCACTAAGGCCAGTGAAATGACCGGTGGTCTGACCGATGGCATTACCGAAAAGGCCGGCGCAATGGCCGGCGGTTTGCGCGATAATCTGACCGATTCGGCAGAGGCGATGCTGCGCGGGGTTAAAGGGCGGGCCAAATCCGCGCTGAATTTGGATGAGCCCGCTGCCGCAGAGGGCGAAGCTGATGCCCCCGCAGCGCCAGCAGACGCCCAGCCAGACAATAGGATCGTCGATGACGCGGTTGCGGATCGGCGGCTTGATCTGCATGAGGATGACCGTCTGCCTTGGCTGGAGGCCGAGGACGATGATGATGGCTATGCCGGTGTCGATGGCAAACGGGTATTTGGTTTTGTCTTGGCAGGTTTGGCGCTATTGGCCACAATTGTCGGCGGCATTTGGTGGGGAACCCATCGCAAACCCGCCGATGTCGCAGTGGCGGACGGCAGCACAATTGCCGCTCCCGAAGGCGATTACAAATCCGCTCCCAAAGATCCGGGCGGCAAAACCTATGCTGGCACCGGCGATTCCAGCTTTGCGGTATCGCAAGGCCAACACCCGACATCGCATCTGGCCAGCGGCGGAGACGTTAATGCGGTAAATTCCGCTGCCAACGCCGCCGCCAATGCCGCCAATGACATCAAAGGCGGAGCAGCTGGTGTTACCCCGCCTGTGGCAGTGGCACATGGCGGCGCGGCTCCCACCGCTGCCGATCCCAAGCTGGTCTATACCGGTGCTGGTGCTGGTTCGGGGGCCATGGTGCAGGTGGGTGCTTTCTCGACCCATGCTTCGGCAGAAACCGCTTGGGCCAAACTATCGCAGCAATATAGCGCCCTGTCCGGTTTTCATCACCGCATTGTCGAAGGTCAGGCGGATATTGGCACGGTGCACCGGTTGCAAGCCATGGCGGGCAGCGATGCAGCGGCCAGCGGCCTATGCAGCAAGCTGAAATCTGCGGGCCTGCCGTGTCAGGTTAAGCATTAAAACTATACAGTGTATTCTCCGGTTATGCCGCTTGCATGACCGGAGAAATGCTGCGATTTTAGTCCGATGATTCCGGCTATTTTTGGCCTGTCGGGCCACACCCTCACTGCCTATGAGCGCGATTTTTTTCGTGAAGCCGATCCGGCGGGCTATATTCTGTTTGGCCGCAATATCGAAAACCGCGCCCAATTGCGCGCCCTGACCGATGATTTGCGCCAGATTCACGGCCGCAAACGCCTGTTTATCTGCATCGACCAAGAAGGCGGCAGGGTGGCGCGGATGAAGCCGCCGTTCTGGCCAGCCTATCCCGCTGGCCAAGCCTTTGACCGGCTCTATGACATCGCCCCCGCCAGCGCGATTGCCGCGATGCGCGCCAATGCCCATGCCATCGGTTTGGATTTGGCCGAAACGGGTATTACTGTCGATTGTCTGCCGCTGCTTGATGTGCGGCAGGTCGGCGCGCATGATGTGATCGGTGATCGGGCGCTGGGCGCGGAACCTTTGCGGGTGGCAGCATTGGGGCGGGCGGCGCTGGATGGCTTGGCGAATGCCGGGGTGGCAGGCGTGGTCAAACATATTCCGGGCCATGGCCGCACGACGACTGACACCCATAAAAGCCTGCCAACCGTCACCGCATCAGATGCCGAATTGCAGATGGATTTGGCCCCGTTTCGCACCCTGTCCAGCGCCCCCATCGCCATGACCGGCCATTTGCTGTTCACCGCATGGGACGCGGAAAACCCCGCCACCCAGTCGCCGTTCATCATCGAAAACATCATCCGCCAGACCATCGGTTTTGACGGGCTGCTGCTGACCGATGATCTGGATATGGCGGCATTACACGGCTCGGTGCCCGAACGAGCGGCGCGCTCAATCGCGGCGGGATGTGATTTGGCGCTGAATTGCTGGGCAAAAATGGAGGATATGCTGGGCATTGCCAATGTTTTGCCCAATATGTCGCCGCTGATTGCTGCAAGGTTAGAGCGGGCCTTGGCGGCGACTGCGCTGTTACCCAGCGATGCGGCGGATCATCGCGAATTGCATGCTGATCTAATCGCCACCCGCGATAGTTTGCTGGGGCTGGTGCAAGCATGAGCGCGGACATCCTCCTAACTACACTTGACGAAGACTGGGCCGGGCCAGCCTCCGCCCCCGATTCCGATGCCGCGCTCTATTTGGCGCTGGATGGCTGGGAGGGGCCGCTCGATCTGCTGCTTGATCTGGCGCGGCGGCAAAAGGTTGATTTGCGGCGGATTTCTATCCTTGATCTGGTCGATCAATATCTGATCTATATCGACCGCGCCGGTGCTATGCGGTTGGAATTGGCCGCCGATTATCTGGTGATGGCGGCGTGGCTGGCCTATCTCAAATCGGCGCTGCTGCTGCCAAAAGACGAGCAAGAAGACCCCAGCCCCGAAGAATTGGCCTTGCGTTTGCATCTGCGTTTGCAACGTCTGGCGGCGATGCGCGATGCGGCGGCGCGGCTGGTGGGGCGTGACCGTCTGGGCCGCGATATTTTCACCCGCGCCGCGCCCGAAGGTCTGCGCACCACCCGCACCAACCTGTGGCAATGCGATATTTATGCGCTGATTGCCGCCTATGGCAATGTCCAGACCCGCACCGCGCCGGTGGTGCATATGGTGCGGTCGCGGCTGGTGATGACGCTTGATTCCGCGCTGACCCGCGTGTCTGCGATGTTGGGGGTCGCGCTGGATTGGCTGGAATTGCGCGATTTTCTGCCCGCCGCGACCGGTGAATGGGCGCAGCCGCAATTGCGGCGTTCGGCACTGGCATCCAGCTTTGTCGCGGCGCTGGAACTGGCGCGATTGGGCAAGGCGGAATTGGCACAGGATGACCCATTTGGCCCGTTGAAACTGCGGAAAATAGCCGGATGAACCCGCCCGACGATCTGGCCCGCGCTATCGAAGCCACGCTGTTTGCCTCCCCTCAACCGATGAGCCTATCCGCCATTTCCGAGCATCTGGGCGGGGCCGATGTCTCCGAAACGCTGGGCAATCTGGCGCAGGCCTATGCCGATCGCGGGGTAAATCTGGTCGAGCGCGGCGGGCGTTGGCATTTCCAAACCGCGCCCGATATGGCGCATCTTTTGCGCAAAACCCGCGAAGAACCGCGCCGTCTGTCGCGTGCCGCCACCGAATGTCTGGCAATTATCGCCTATCATGAACCGGTTAGCCGCGCCGAAATCGAATCCATTCGCGGGGTGCAAACCGCCAAAGGTTCGTTGGATGTGTTGTTGGAGGCCGGATGGGTGCGGATTGCAGGGCGGCGCGAAGTGCCAGGGCGGCCCGTGATTTATGCGACAAGCCCCGATTTTCTGTCGCATTTCGGGCTGGAATCGCGGCAAGACCTGCCGGGAATCGCAGAATTGCGCGCCGCTGGGCTGTTGGATCCGGTGGACGAGGCATATGATGCTGCCATGCTGGAAGTAGTGGCGGAGACGCCGGAAAGCGCCTAAAGGGGGTAATGTCGCGCGAAATCTGCGCGATTCTGCCGTTTTTAGGATTTAGGAGTTTGTAACATGGGCCTGTCGCTTCCCCATCTGCTTATCGTCGCACTCGTGGTTTTGGTGCTGTTTGGTCGTGGTCGGATTTCCGAAATGATGGGCGATTTTGGCAAGGGAATCAAAAGTTTCAAGGAAGGGATGAATGACGAAAGCACTGTCACACCCAACGCCACCCCCGCCGCTCCGCCCGCCCAAATCACTCCGCCGCCCGTCGCCGCGTCGGAAAATACCACCCAGGATTCCAGCCGCACCGGCGTTTGATAGACCGTCATTATGGTGGCCTTATGGCTGCGTTATGGGGTGTTTTAGGATATATCAGCAATGTTTGATGTCGGCGCTTCCGAGCTGTTACTGATTGTTATTGTTGCGATTGTCGTGATCGGGCCGAAAGACCTGCCGCTGGCGTTGCGCACCGCTGGCCGCTGGATTGGCAAAATTCGCCGCGTTTCCGGCCATTTTCGCAGCGGAATCGAAACCATGATCCGCGAAGCCGAGCTGGAAGATATGGAAAAGCAATGGCGCGCACAAAATGCCGCGATCCTAGAAACGCATCCGCCCGTGTCGGGTGAGGCGCATGAAGGCGATGCCGCACTGGCGATGGGTGCAATCAGCAAGGCCGATCAGATGGGCGCGACATTGGCGCATGAGGTGGCGGTGCCAGTGGAAACTGCGCCCAAAGTGCCCAAACCGCGCAAGCCACGGGCGAAGAAAGTGGCTGATACATCGGTTTAGAATTTGCTGTTGGTGAGAGTTGGGCTTTAACGCGAGAGTGCAGTCCACCCCCACCCAGCCTCCCCCTCAAGGGGGAGGAGTTTAGAGGGCCTCCCCCTTGAGGGGGAGTTTAGAGGGCCTCCCCGTGAGGGAGAGGAGTTTAGAGGTTCTCGTCACAGAGACATGGTTAGAAAGCCACAAAATGCCATTTGATATTCCCGATATTGACGAGACCCAAGCCCCGTTGCTGGACCATTTGATCGAATTGCGCGGGCGGTTGTTGCGGGCGGTGATGGCTTTGGGCGCAGCTTTTGCGGTGTGCATGGTCTTTGCCGACCGGATTTTTGGCTTTCTGGTGCGGCCGCTGACCGCCGCTTTTCCGCCGGGACAGGGGCGGCTGATTTATACCAAGCTCTATGAAGCGTTTTTTGTGAATATAAAGGTGGCGCTGTTTGCCGCTTTTTTCCTCAGCTTTCCGGTGATTGCCAATCAGATGTGGGCCTTTGTCGCGCCGGGGCTTTATGCCAAAGAAAAACGCGCTTTTCTGCCTTTTCTGATTGCCACCCCGATCCTGTTTACCAGCGGCGCGGCGCTGGCCTATTATGTGGTGATGCCCACTGCTTTTCGCTGGTTTCTGGGTTTTGAAGGCACCCGTGGCGGGCTGAAATTAGAAGCCTTGCCCGGCACCGGCGATTATCTGGCGCTGGTGATGCAATTTATTTTGGCCTTTGGCATCAGCTTTTTGCTGCCAGTGCTGCTGCTGCTGCTCAACCGTGCAGGGATTGTCACCCGCCAACAATTGTCGGGGGCGCGGCGCTATGTGATTGTCGGGATCACCGCCCTAGCCGCCGTAATCACCCCGCCCGATGTGGTGTCACAACTGATGCTGGCGATACCGATGTATCTGTTGTTCGAAGGATCGCTGGCGGTGATGTGGTTTGGTGAGCGGAAGGCGGCGAAGCTAGGAAATGAGGTAGCTGGCCAGGCAATTGAGCTGGCCGCAGATGTAGCATCCAATCATTGAGTCTCATGCGTCGTTGAGAGCGTAACGTGTCGCTGCAAACAGGTGGTCAACCTATCCAATACGGGTGATGGATTGCGTCGCTGCGCTCGCAATGACGGGGTGAGGGTGGAGTTAAACGGCTTTGCGGCTTTATCTTCGCGTCATTGCGGCTTCGCGTGAGATATTTTCTTCTTACTGTTTGCGTGGCGTCCCCCTCTCAACTTCGGCTAAGCAACGAGTTGCTAAGCCTGCGTATCTCTCCCCTAAAGGGGAGAGAGGGTCAATCTACCGCCCCTGCGCCCGC
This sequence comes from Pseudomonadota bacterium, assembly GCA_041164845.1. Lineage (GTDB taxonomy): Bacteria > Pseudomonadota > Alphaproteobacteria > Sphingomonadales > Sphingomonadaceae > Novosphingobium. The sequence goes on from JBEAOQ010000343.1 coordinate 6,579, forward strand.
CATCTTTGCACGGTTCTGCCGACCATTTCTTCTTCATTGCCAGTTGCCCGCCACAATTCGATGAAGGATGGATCGGCGGATGCCGGGCGTTTGTTTTCGTCCAGATTGTCGAAGGCCACGCGGATGGGGATCGACACGCCTTCGCCGCAGATGATGCATTCGCGGTTGCGCAGGGCCGGAATCGTATCCAAAAATCCCCGCGCCCCTTCGGGCATGGCGGCGCGGACAAAGCTTTGATCGCGTTCATTGTTCAGCCGCATCGAAATAATCGTGCCGCATTGCGACAGCACACCTTCGGCCAAATCGGATGGCCGCTGGGTTATCAGGCCCAAGGACACGCCATATTTGCGGCCTTCTTTGGCGATGCGCGACAGGATGCTGCCGACGGTTGAGCCATCGGCGTTTTTCTCATTGGGCACATAACGATGCGCTTCTTCACAGACCAGCAGAATGGGCCGCGTTTTTTCTTCTTTGGACCAAATGGCGAAATCAAACACCAAACGGCTGAGCACCGCCACCACGGTTGCGGTAATTTCCGATGGCACGCCCGATACGTCGATAATCGAGATCGGCCGGCCACGGGCGGGCATCCGGAAAATCCGGCCAATAAATTCGGCCATCGTATCGCCAACCAACATGCCCGAAAACAAGAATTGAAAACGCGGGTCAACTTTCAGCTCATCCAACCGGGTTTTAATCCGCATAAAGGGCGCAGTATTGGTCGCTTTGTCCAACTTGCCCATTTCATTTTGCAGGGCAGCAGACAGGTCTGACAACAGATAGGGTATCGGCGAATCGACGGTGATTTTGCCCATAGTTTCGGCCAGCCGATGTTTTGACCGCGCATACATGATACATTTGGCCAGAATTTCGGCGTCGATCTCGCGCTCATCGCCCCGGCTGCGCAGCAGCACTTCGCAATGTTCGTTAAAATTCATCAGCCAATAGGGCAGCTGCAAATTCGACACATCAAGGATTTGGCCGGTGGTGCGAAAGGCCGCCGAATATTCACCATGCGGGTCGATCATCAAAATATGACCTTCGGGTGCGGCTTCGCAAATCTTATGCAAAATTAGGGCGACGCTGGTTGATTTACCCGTGCCGGTTGACCCCAGAATAGCAAAATGTTTGCCCAGCATTTGATCGACATAGAGATTGGCGCGGATGTCTTTGGTCGGATAGACCGTGCCAACCTCGATGGCATTGCGGCCATCGCCGGCAAAAACCTGACGCAAATCAATGGTGCTGGCGGGGAAAATTTCGGTGCCCGGTATTGGATAATTGGTGACGCCGCGCCGGAATTTGTGAACCCGTCCGGTCAGTTTTTCGATGTCACCTTCGCCCAAGAAATCTATCTGGGCGAAAATATATTCGGGATTGCGGCCATCTTGTTTTTGGGTGCGGATATTGGCCAGCAGCCAGACATTGCCGACCCGCACTTTTATCAGCGAACCGACCCGTCCCGCTTGGGAAATCGAATGGTCGGCGTGGCTAAAACATTGTTCCAACCTTTGCCGATCCAGTGCCACCGAACCGCCTGATCCGGCAATTTCCATCACGACGCCAATGGCTTCCATGCCGTCATCAACTGGCTGATGCGCGCCGATTTGCGGCACATCGCGGGTTTCGGCAGGGGTGGCATTGGCAAAGCTATGGGGATTAATTTCTGTCATGTGGATTGCGGCCCTAAACGCGGAATATTGCCGATTACCGTTAGGGAATGATGGTTAATTTAGCGATAATTTCGCATGAGATAGCGGTTATACCAGAGCGAACAATCGCCCGGCCACCCAGCCCATACCCGCCGATATGGCCACCGCCAATAATCCGTAGAAAAAGGCATAATGCTGGGCAAAATTGGCAATCGCCCGTTCCATGCCCAATTTGCGCACCTC
>JBEAOQ010000344.1:0-4028 GCA_041164845.1 Pseudomonadota bacterium
AGAGCTACCACTTGCCGACGATCCACCCAGAGCTGGCGACCTTTATCAACGATGGTCTGCCCGATACATTGTTCGAGATGTACCCAAGCGGCCATAATGCGATGTGGATGAAGGGGCACCAAGCTACGACTCGGGTTGATTACACGTCGGGCGATGTGCCCCCAATTCTTGACGATGTTGCGCTTGCATGGGGGCTTGATCCTACCAATTACCGAGGCCGCACCGGCGATATCCGTGCCGATGTCATCAAGGCCAAGCGCGCATTGGGGCCAGAACGCGGCTTTACCAATTACCCCGACATGACCGATCAGCAATTGGTCGATTATTTTCACTGCACGCTGTTCCCCAACTTGACCATCACCATGTCGCCCGAACAGTGCCAGATACTGCGCACCGAGCCACACCCGACCGATCCGGAAAAATGCGTGTTCGATCATTGGGTGCTGGTGCCGCCGGTGAAGGGTATGAAACAGGTGATGACCCCCATCGGCATGGTGCCGCTGGCACATGCCGCGCATGTCCATTCCGTTTACGGTGACGGCGTTTCGCTTGGATTTGTCGCGGATCAAGATTTGAGCATCGGCACCACCCAACAGCAAGGTCTTAATTCCCGTGGCTTCAAAGGCTGCATTTTAAGCTATCAGGAAAAGCGTGTGCAGCGGTTCCACGAACTGCTTGACGATCATGTACACGGACGCATTTGAGAGGATATGACCCATGGCTGACATCGACCCAAAATTTGACATGGGGGGTGATCGTCCGGAGCGGCACCATTGGGCCAATTTGCTCAAAACAGATTCGCGTCCCGCGCCGGACATTCTGACCACTGACGCTTATGCCTATCGCGGATCAGAACCACTGTCGGTTGCGCGTTATATCAGCGAGGATTTTGCGAGAGCCGAGCGCGACAAGATGTGGCCGCATGTCTGGCAATTCGCCGCACGCGAAGAAGATATGCCCGATGCCAGCGATTTTGTCGTCTATGAGAATGCGGGGCGTTCCTACTTGATTTCACGGCAGGATGATGGCTCGGTCAAGGCGATGCACAATGTCTGCCTACATCGTGGCCGCAAGCTGCGGCTGGAAGATGGCACAGCGGATCATTTCACCTGCCCGTTTCATGGCTTTTCTTGGAAAAAAGACGGCAGCTACCAAGGCAATCCCTGCAATTGGGATTTTGAACATCTGCAACCCGAAGCGATGCGCCTGCCCGATGCGGAAGTGGCGCGTTGGGGCGGCTATATATTTATCCGCGAAGAGGCGGGCGGGCCAACAATCGAGGAATATCTCGCACCGCTGCCCGAACATTTCAAACGCTGGCGGCATGAGGAATGCACCACCGTTATCTGGGTCGCCAAAGAGGTCAAGGCCAATTGGAAGGCGGCGATGGAAGCCTTTATGGAGGCGTGGCACACTGTCGTTACCCACCCGCAAATCCTGCCCTTCACCGGCGATTGTATCGGTGCCTATTGGACATGGGGCGATAATGTCAACGTCAACCACACCCCTTTTGGCGTGCCCTCGCCGCATTTGGATGTCAGCGCCAAGGATGAGCAGTGGATCGTCGATGAGTTCATCAAATATAATGGCCGCTCGGCGGATAATTATGATGCGGACAATCCGATGGCGGTCAAAGTTCCGGACGGCATGACCGCACGCGAGGCTTTGGGGGCGGCGATGCGTAAGGCCTATACCGCATCAACCGGTTATGACCATGACCACGCCACCGATGCCGAATTGCTGGATGGGCTGGTGTATAATGTGTTTCCGAATTTCGCGCCGTGGGGCGGCTTTATGCCAAATATCGTCTATCGCTTTCGCCCCGGCAAAACGGTGGATAGCTGCTTGATGGAAGTGCGGATTCTGGCGCGGGTCAAACAGGGTGATCCCATGCCGCGTGGGGTGCCGATGAAGCTGATCGGGCCGGACGAAAAATGGACAGCTGCCGAGGAAATTGGCATTCTTGGCGATGTCTTTGAGCAAGACATGGAGAATCTACCCTTTGTCCAAGAGGGGATGCACGCTTCAAAAACCGGCAAAATCCAACTGGCTAATTATCAGGAAATCCGGATCAGACAGTTCCACCAGACGCTTGATAAATATCTGGGACAATGAGCGCGCCGCCAACCTTGCCGTCCTTGCCGTCCTCGCCGCTCAGCAGTGAAGATGCCGCACGCGCCGCGTTGACCCGTGACTGGGCGCTGCAAACTGACCCCGATGCGGCGGTATGTCCGTTTCGCGCTGGCGCCAAACTACACGCAGGCCCCGATGTGTTTTTCAAAGGCGGCGAGGCGCATGTGCGGGCGACGGGGCTGGGTGGCAATTGGGTCGTCACCAGCTATGCCCAGCAAGAAGAGGTTCTGCTCGATCCCTTGCGTTTTTCCAGCCATTTGTCGATTGGCTTTTCGCGGTTGCTGGGCGAAGATTGGCCATTGGTGCCGCTGGAACTCGATCCGCCCGAACATGCAGCCTATCGCAAACTGATTGCCCCATGGTTTTCCATGACAAAAGCGCGTGAAATGCAGGATGAGATAAGGCAACTTGCCGTCACGCTCCTCGATAAGCTGCATGGCGCAAACCAATGCGAATTTATGGACAGTTTTGGCCGCCCCTATCCTGTTACCGTATTTATGCGGATGATGGATTTGCCTTTGTCAGAAATGCCCATATTCCTCAACTGGGCCGATGATTTGCTGCGCGGCGATCCGATGGAGCGGCGCATTTCTGCCGCCCAAGCGATCAAGGATTATCTGCTTACGGTGATTGCGCAGCGCCGCGCACAGCCGGGCGATGACATGATAAGTTATTTTATCGCCAGCCGTGTCAATGGCGCAGAAATTCCGCCGGATCGTCTGCTTGGCCTGTGTTTTATGCTATTTATCGGCGGGCTGGACACCGTCGCCTCATCGCTTGGCTTTATTTTCCGTGAATTGGCGTTGCGCCCTGAACTGCAAGCCCAGCTCCGTGCCAACCCCAAGATTATCCCTGCGGCAAGTGACGAATTCATCCGCGCCTTTGGGGTGGTCACCACTTTCCGTTACGCGACGCAAGACATGGATTTCCATGGCGCAGCTATTCGTCAAGGGGAACTGGTGGAGCTGCCGCTTGGCCTGTCGTCGCGTGATGAGCGGGTGCATAATAATGCCCATGAGATAGACTTTAACCGTGCGCGGAAACGCTCGCTCACCTTCTCCACCGGCCCGCATAATTGTGCCGGGATGCATCTTGCGCGCACCGAAATCAGAATCGCGCTGGATGAGTGGATGCGCCGGATGCCTGAATTGCGGGTGTCGCCAGATATTAAAATCACCACCGCGACAGAAAGCGTTTGGACGCTGGAAAATTTGCCACTGATCTGGAGTAAAAATGGATGACCGCCACGTCTGAACCCATAGAATCGCCGCATCCTCCCCGCATCAACTGCGTGCTGATCTGCGGCGGGGTGTGGCATGATATGGACTTTGCGCGGCTGGAATTGCTGAAATTACTGTCCGAAGACCCCGCCGTGCGGACGCGGGTGTTTGAGGATTATGAGAATATTGCGGCCATCGAAGCGGCGGATATTATCATCACCTATACCTGCGATGTGACGCCGTCATTGGCGGCGCAAGAGGCGCTGCGGGCGTGGTTGGCCAAGGGGGGGCGTTGGTATGCGCTGCATGGCACCAATTCGGTGCTGCGATTGCTGGAAAATGGGCCAAATGCCGGATTGTGGGATGCGCCGCGCTGGGCGCCGCTGTTGATGGATATGCTCGGTTCGCAGTTCATCTCGCATCCACCAATTACGCCCTACACCGTGCGTGTCGCTGATCCGACGCATCCGCTGGTGCAGGGAATCGCGCCGTTTGAGACCAGTGACGAGCAATATCATCTCGAAACCCACGGCGATCTGCATGTGCTGCTTGATACCGAATGCACCGAGGCGGGCACAGGTTTTGTCGAGGCTGCCGACGCATTGGGGACACATCCGGTGTTCTACATCAAGCAACATGGTGCCAAAGACACGGGGGGCGCGGTGCTCTATCTCA
>JBEAOQ010000345.1:0-4108 GCA_041164845.1 Pseudomonadota bacterium
CATTCGAATGCACCCCGCTGGAGGCCAGCCCCAGCAAGACATCGCCCGCCGCGACCTTGTCTCCGGTCAGCTGTTCGCCGCGTTCGACCGCGCCGACGCAAAATCCGGCCAGATCATAATCGCCCGCCGCATACATGCCGGGCATTTCCGCTGTTTCGCCGCCAATCAGCGCGCAACCGGCCATGCGGCAACCTTCGGCAATACTGGCCACGACTCGCTCGGCCACGCCATTATCCAACTTGCCCGTAGCGAAGTAATCGAGGAAAAACAGTGGTTCTGCGCCCTGAACAATCAGATCATTGACGCACATCGCCACCAGATCAATGCCGATCTGGTCATGCCGGTCATGGTCAATTGCCAGCTTGACCTTGGTGCCCACCCCATCATTGGCGGCAACCAGCAGCGGGTCTTTGAACCCTGCGGCTTTTGGGTCAAAAAATCCACCAAATCCGCCAATCTCGGCATCAGCCCCCGGGCGGGCGGTGGCACGCACCAGCGGAGCAATCGCTTTGACCAGCGCATTACCGGCTTCGATGGAAACCCCCGCTTGGTGATAGCTGTAAGAGGCGGGTTTTTCGGCCATGGGTTCGGATGATGAAGACATATTTTCAGACATAGTGTTGCGCCTAACCGTTTCTGGCTTGGATTTCCATGCGTGATTGGGCATTAGAGCCATAGTTTTCACCAATGACCGATATTTTATTCCCATCCCGCGCCCAGCGCCCTTGGTTTTACCCGTCGCTGGGCCGTGTGTTGCTGGCAGTGGCGGCGCTTGTGCTGGCGATTGTGCTGATTATCGGCCCGGCGCGGTTGCTCGCGCAGATTGAGGGCGAGCGGGGCATCGCGCCAATTGTTACCACTGGTGATATTGATGTCGGCGGGATTGAGGTCAATGCCACCGGAAAAAATGCGCTAGAAGCGCGCCAAGCGGGTTGGAAAATGGCCTATCGCAAGGCTTGGGAACAACTGCATGGCCCAGACATAGGTGAAGGCCAGTTGGAAAGTTTGGTGTCGGGTGTGGTGATCGAACATGAAGCCATTGGCCCGCATCGCTATATCGCGCGGTTGGGGGTGGTGTTTGATCGGGCGCGGGCAGGGCCATTGGTGCGGGTGGGGGTCAATGGCGCGTCGCTCGATTCGCTGCGTCATAGCCCGCCGATGCTGGTTGTGCCGGTGCTTTATGCGGGCGGAGTCGGCCAAGTGTATGAGATTCGCGGGAGCTGGCAAAAGGCTTGGGCTGAATTTAGCACGGGGGCCAGCGCGCTGGATTATGTCCGGCCATCGGGCGGCGGTGGTGATTCGCTGCTGATTACGGCGGGGCAAGTTGGACGACACAGCCGCGTATGGTGGCGCAATGTCCTCGACCAATATGGCGCCAGCGATGTGATTATTCCAATAGCACGGTTAGAACGGCAATGGCCGGGCGGGCCGGTAAAAGCCTATTTTACGGCGCGATATGGGCCGGAAAACCGCTTTATTGGGGAATTCACCTTGACCGCGCCCGATGAACAGTCTGTCCCTACGATGCTGGCCGATGGGGTCAAACGGATGGATCAACTCTATACGGCGGCCTTGGATCAAGGCCTGTTGCGCGCTGATACGTCGCTGTCATTGGATTCCGCTGCGATTGATCCGGCATTGGCGGCGGTGATTTCTGCGGGGGAACGGCAAAAGGAACTGGATGCAGCGGCGGCAGAGAAAGCCGCTACAGCACAATCGGCGATAAAAACCCAAATAATCGACCCGATTCTGGCGTTGACCAAGCCAAACAAAGCCCCAGCCACCAGCTTCACCGTGCAAATTGCCACGCCCGATGCCCGCGCCATTGATGCCGGTCTGTCATCATTGCGCGGCACATCGGGGGTAACATCCACCGCCACCTCCAGCATCGCCATCGGCGGAACTTCGGTGATGCGGGTGACGTTCAGCGGCAATGCCAATGAATTGGCAGCGGCTTTGCGCGCACGCGGTTGGCAAGTGAGCGTCACTGGCGGCACCTTGCGCATCCATCGCTAGGCCGCGCATTATGGGACAAATCGCCTTGCCATTGTCAGCGGGATTGGGGCTGAATCCAGCGCGGATCGTGTTGGGCAATGCCAATCAGACGGCGGTGGATGGGTTGCTGGCCCCCCAAACTTGGCCCTTTCGCACGGCGATTTTGTCTGGGCCACCGCGCAGTGGCAAATCTTTGCTGGCTGATTGGTTTGCCAAAAATAGCCCGCCAGAATTGCAGGTCGCAGTCATCGACGATGCCGATAAACAAGACGAAACCGCGCTGTTCCACCGTTGGAATCGGGCGCAGGAACAGGGCGAGACGCTGTTGCTCACCGTTAGTCCAGCATCAGATGCGGCGGATACGGCATGGCCCATTGCCCTGCCCGATTTGGCATCGCGGATGGCGGCGGCGCTGCATGTGCAGATTGCTGCGCCCGATGACACCATGCTGGCCGCGCTGATTGCCGTCCATGCCGAGGCCCGGGGATTAAATTTTGCCGATGATGGCTTGCGCTATCTTGCAAGTCGGTGCGAGCGTAGCCATCTGGGGGCGGAGAGCCTTGTCGCGTTGATTGACCGTTTAAGTTTGGAGCGCAAAGCCCCGCCCGGCCCCGCGATCTGGCGCGAGGCTTTGGAAGAGCTGAACGGGCCGGATGCGCCGCGCTTGCTTTGATTGAAAGAAAGTGGGATGATTTGCCATGTTTGACCGGCTTACCAATTATCTGGATTCGATTGTCGCCCGCGATCCGGCACCGCGTTCACGCTGGGAAGTGCTGCTCTATCCGGGGGTGTGGGCGATGGGATTTCATCGTGCGGCCCATTGGCTGTTCGAAGCAAGGCTCTATTTTTTCGCGCGATTTGTCAATCATATCAGCCGCTTGCTGACGGCGATTGATATTCACCCGGGTGCCAAAATTGGTCATCATCTGTTTATCGACCATGGTTTTACGGTCATTGGCGAAACCGCCGAAATTGGCGATAATGTTACGATTTACCAATGTGTTACCCTTGGTGGCACCAATCCGGCCAATGGTGTCGGTGGCAAACGCCATCCCACTTTGCAGAATGATGTGATTGTTGGCAGCGGTGCGCAAATTTTGGGGCCGATTATTGTTGGCCAAAGGGCGCGGGTTGGGGCCAATGCGGTGGTCACCGATGATGTCCCCGAAGGGGCGACGATGATCGGGCTGAAGGCGCGATCTACGCTGGTCGATGCCGCGACATGGCAAAGAGACTTCATCCCATATGGCACGCCGTGCAAAGAACCATGCAGCGATGCGGCGGAATTAAGCGAAAAGGGTGGGGCGCGGATTTCGGCGTTGGAGGTGGAACTGGCCGAGTTGAAAGCGCAAGTTGCGGCGCTGATGGCAGGCGCGGGGGCTGAGATTACACCAAAATCCCGCAAGCGTAGCAGCAGTTAACGATGCTTCATGCCGAGGGACAGATCGGCGCGATTTTGGCCTTCCCGCCACGCGCTCCCTTGCAAATCGGATTTGACCGCGCCGAATTAACCCGCATTTTGGACCTCTATGGCCGGATGGTCGCCGCCGGAGAATGGCGTGATTATGCGATGGATTTCGCCCGTGACGCGGCCAGTTTTTGCGCCTTTCGCCGCGCCGCCGAACGCCCGCAAATCCGCATTGAAAAACGCCCTGAATTGCGCGGAAAACAAGGAATATGGGCCTTGTTTGGCGAAGGCGGGCAGGTGTTGAAACGCGGGCATGAATTGGCGGGGGTGCTGTTTCCGATAGAACGGCGTTTGGTCAAATTGGTGGCCGATTAAACCGAACGTAGCACCGCCGAACGGGGCAATTTGCCGGTGATTTCCCCGGGCAATCTGGCCAAAACCGCTGCCCGTATTGGTGCCCAAAAGGCTGACAGCATCAGCAAAGCCGAACCGATTATCAACGCAGTGAGGGCCACGCTTAATTGCACTGCACCAAACTGCTCAAACAACCGGCCCAGCGCGACCAAGACATAGGCCAGCGCCGAAACCAGCAAGGCGCGGCGATCAACGGCCAGAGCCACCACCGCAAATACCAGATAAATCGCCAACACGCCCAAAGCGACCAAGACCCCCAATCGTCCGCCATCCATCACCCCAAGCCAAGTA
>JBEAOQ010000346.1:0-4582 GCA_041164845.1 Pseudomonadota bacterium
CGAGTTAACTCAATTACTTTTCTTGCAAAAGTTTTACCCTGACCCGTTCGTCCTGAGCTTGTCGAAGGACTGTCCTTCTAAAACACATTCACAAAGAACAAGAACGACCCTTCGACAAGCTCAGGGTGAACGGAGACTATGTGCATTGATATAATCAAAGCGTCCGATCCCGCATCTCCACCTCAAACGTCTCCAGCGTATCGCCCGGTTTGATGTCATTGGTATCTTCCAACACCACGCCACATTCCAGCCCAGCGCGCACTTCGGCGACATCGTCCTTAAACCGCCGCAACGACTTGATATGGGTTTTCGAGACAATAACATCGTTGCGGGTAAGGCGGGCATATAGCCCCTTCTTGATATAGCCTTCCAGCACCAGCAGACCTGCCGCCTTGTCGTGTTTGCCAGCGGGGAACACATCCTTGACCTCGGCACGGCCAACCACGGTTTCGATCCGCTCTGGCCCCCAAATGCCCGCCATTTCCTTGGCTACTTCTTCGGTTAGATGATAGATCACATCAAAATATTTCATCGTCACCTTGTGCCGTGCCACCATTTCACGCGCCTTGGCATTGGGCCGGACATTAAAGCCGATAATCGGCGCACCCGTCGAAAATGCCAGATTGACATCGCTTTCGGTGATCGCCCCGACACCGGCGCTCAACACCCGCACCTTGATTTCATCATTGGAAATACGGTTCAACGCATTGACAATCGCCTCGGTCGATCCTTGGACATCAGCCTTGATAACCACCGGATATTCCAACAAAGATTGCTTGGCTTCCAGCGCAGAAAACATATTTTCCAGACTGGCTGGGGCAAATGCCGTCCGCTTGGTCGTCGCTTGTTCATGGCGAAAAGCCGCCACTTCACGCGCCCGCGCTTCGTTTTCCACCACGGTCAGCGTATCGCCTGCCATCGGCACCCCGCCAAGGCCCAAGACCTCGACCGGTTGCGCTGGGCCAGCTTGTTTAATCATCTTGCCCTTGTCATCCTGCATCGCTCGCACCCGACCCGATTGCGTGCCCACCACCAGAATATCGCCAACCTTCAGCGTGCCACGGGTAATCAGCACCGTTGCCAACGGCCCCTTGCCCTTGTCCAGCTTGGCCTCAATCACCGTCGCTTCGGCGGCCCGATCAGGGTTAGCGGTCAATTCCAGCAATTCGGCTTGCAGCAATATTTTCTCGATCAACTCATCCAGACCGGCACCGGTTTTGGCCGATACTTCGACATCCTGAACATCGCCCGACATGGCTTCGACCACCACCTCATGCTCCAGCAGTCTCTCGCGGATTTTCAATGGATTGGCTTCGGGCTTGTCGCATTTGTTGATCGCCACAATCATCGGCACGCCCGCCGCTTTGGTATGGCGAATGGTCTCGATAGTTTGCGGCATAATACCATCATCAGCGGCCACCACCAAAATCACAATATCGGTGACATTGGCCCCGCGCATCCGCATATCGGTAAAGGCTTCGTGGCCCGGCGTATCCAAGAATGTGACAATATCGCCGCCCTTGGTCTTGATTTGATAGGCACCAATATGCTGGGTAATCCCGCCCGCTTCGCCGCGCACCACATCGGTTCCGCGCAACGCATCGAGCAGGCTGGTCTTGCCATGGTCAACATGACCCATAATCGTCACCACTGGCGGACGAACCTTCAATGTTTCGGCGGCATCGACATCGGTGCTGTGGTCAATATCGACATCGCTTTCCGAAACGCGCTGAATCCGGTGGCCAAATTCTTCAACCAGCAATTCGGCGGTATCTTGGTCAATGCTGTCGGTAACCGCAGACGGCACACCCATTTTGAACAGAGATTTGACCAAATCATGGGCCTTCTCTGACATACGGTTCGCCAGTTCCTGCACGGTAATCGATTCAGGCACCACCACATCGCGCGATTGCTTTTCACGGGGCTGCGAATGGCCAGCAAAATGTGCGCGTTTTTCTTTTTCCCGCGCCCGTTTCAACGCGGCCAGCGAACGCGCCCGCGCCCCTTCATCTTCGTTCAACGCCTTGGAAACGGTCAGCTTACCCGATTGGCGACGGTCATTGGTGGCATTTTTGTCACGCGGATGGGCCGGTTTTTTCGGCGGCTCGGGCCGTTTTACCGGCGCAACCGGGGTAAACCGGCGCGGCGCGGTGCTGCGCGCAATGGTGTCTTCATCTGTATCATCCGGCGCATCCGCCTCGGATTTCACCTCCACCGGCGCGGCAACTGGCTCGTCAACAACCGCCACTGGCGCAGCAGCTTCCACAACCACCGGCTTAACTTCCGACTTGGCCGAAACATCCTCGGCTTTGCGCTTCTCTTCCTCGGCAGCGCGCAACCGTGCCTCTTGCTCACGGCGGCTAGTTTCCTCATTGGCCAACATCCGCGATTCTTCGGCTTCACGCAGCAAACGGGCCTGCATTTCCTGCCGCGTTTCATTGGAAACAGCAGGGCGAACCGGCGGTGGCGGAGGAGGAGGCGCAGCCACAACCACCACGGGTTCGGGCGCGGCAATCACCAAAGGCTCCGCCGCAGCCTCACCGGGCTTGCTCAAAATTTTGCGACGTTTCACCTCAACCACCACCTTATTGGTGCGGCCATGGCTAAAGGTCTGTTTTACCTCGCCCGATTCCACAGAGAGCTTCAGCCCCAGCGGTTTGCGGCCCAGTGTCGGCTTGGTTTCATTATCGCTCATGGCTTCAAACAGTCCTTCAAAATCAATTCAGATACTCGGCTGATGCTGCGGAATCACCCGCCTCATCACCGTCAAATTCGTTATCTATCGCAACATCTGTGTGGCTCTCTTGCCCCAAAAAATGGCGCAATCGGCCCAGCACATCGTCCAATCTTGCGGCCGCAGCAGCATCGCCCAGCGCCAAATGAACAACATTTTCGCGCCCCAATGCCACAGACAGGGCATTGCGGTCTAGCGGCAAGATTTCCCCACGCTCCCCGCCGCCCTCGGACTCCAGCCCAACCCGCAGGGCTTGGTCTAATTTGCGCGAACCATCCTCGCCCGCGTCAGATGCATGGGCCAACCACGCCACCCGTCCGGCCCGCGCCTTTTCCGCAATCCGGTCAGAGCCAACCAGCAATTTTCCACAGCGCATTTCCAAACCCAAACGATCGGTAAAGGCACGAATCAACGCTGCTTCAACCATCGCCCCCAAATCGGCCGGTATCGCCAGCTTTGCGCCCTTAAACGCCCGCGCCAATGCGCCTTTCAACTTGCCTTTTGCAATGGCCACATCCAGCTCGGCCCGCGTCACGCCAATCCACGCCCCGCGCCCGGGCGCCCGCGCCATAACATCCGGAAACACGCCGCATAGGCCATCCGGCCCTTCCGGTGCAATCGCCAGCCGGATCAGCGACGCCCGCGCCCCGTGCTGCCCCGACAGGACGCATCTCCGCTCTGGCTCCACCTTAGCAGATCCACGCATCTGGGGCCTCTCCAGCCCTCCGGATATGTCGGAACCTAGCGGCTCATTGTGAGGAATCCGCATGGGCGGCCTCCTCTAATGATCCGGCTTCGCCGGCTGGCTCTGGTGATCCGGCTTCGCCGGTTGGCTCTGCTGTTGCTTCAGCCGGTTCTTCATCAGCAAACCAATGGGCGCGGGCGGCCATGATAATCTCATTGCCCTGCACTTCGGTCAGGCCATATTCGCCCAAAACCCCGCCCTTGTCCTCGGCCCGCTCGACACGGACATCTTTCTTCAACAAAGGGCCATCCTTGCGGCTATTTTCACGGCGGCGTGCTTCGGTGCGTTTTTTGGCGATCAATTCGTCGGTGGCCAAATCGGCCAGATCGTCCAGCGTCAAAATCCCCGCCTTACCCAGCACCACCAACATACCCTCGGTCAAATGCGGCATTTCAGCCAGCGCATCCTCGACACCCAAGGCGCGGCGCTCGACCCGACTGGCTTCCTCGCGGCGCTCTAACGCTTCCAAAGCGCGGCTTTGCAGCTCTTCGCCCAGCTCTTCGTCAAAACCTTCGATATTCGCCAGCTCGGAGACATCAATATAGGCCACCTCTTCCAGCTCGCTAAATCCTTCTGCGACCAGCAGCTGCGACAAGGTTTCATCGACATCCAGCTCTTCTTCAAACATTTTGGAGCGTTCGCTAAATTCTTTCTGGCGCTTTTCTGATGCCTCGGCTTCGGTCATAATATCAATGGCCTTGCCGGTCAGCGCCGATGCCAATCGCACATTTTGCCCACGCCGACCAATCGCCAATGACAGCTGATCGTCAGGCACCACCACTTCAATCCGGCCATCATCCTCGTCAATCACCACGCGGCTAACGGTGGCGGGTTGCAAAGCATTGACGATAAAGGTCGCAGTATCTTCGCTCCACGGGATGATGTCGATCTTTTCGCCCTGCAATTCCTGCACCACCGCTTGCACGCGGCTGCCCTTCATCCCGACGCAAGCGCCGACCGGATCAATCGAGGAATCGCGGCTAATCACACCAATTTTGGCCCGCGAACCCGGATCACGCGCAGCAGCCTTAATCTCGATAATGCTGTCGTAAATTTCGGGCACTTCTTGCGCGAACAGCTTTTTCATAAATTCTGGATGCGCC
>JBEAOQ010000347.1:0-6638 GCA_041164845.1 Pseudomonadota bacterium
AGCCTTGGGGTTGCATGGCTCGGCGCTGTCGACCATCCTGACCTCGCTGCTCACTCTATGCGCCTATTATGCGGCGATCTGCATCGACCGCAAATTGCGCCGCTATCATATCCTTGGCCGCTGGTGGCGCGCCGAATGGAGCCGTTTGCGAGACATCCTCAAAATCGGCACCCCCATCGCCCTGACCGTGATCGCCGAGGGCGGATTATTCGGCAGTGCAGCATTTCTGATGGGCCTGATCGGCCCCGCGCAACTGGCGGGCCACACCATCGCCCTGCAAGTCGCGGCTTTCGCCTTTCAACTGCCCTTTGGTGTCGGCCAAGCCGTGACCATCCGCGTCGGCTATCATTTCGGGGCCAAAAATCACGCCGCAATCAGCCAAGCGGGCAAGGCGGCGATGCTGGTTTGCGTGGTGTTTTCCTTTGTCGCCGCCGCCGCGATGGTCGCCTTCCCGCGCCAAATTTTGGCGGCCTATGTCGATACCACCGCCCCCGCCAATGCCGCGATGGTCGGCTTTGCCGTGCAATATCTGGTGATCGCCGCCGCGTTCCAACTGTTTGACGGCACCCAAGCTGTGGCCGCCGGCGCTTTGCGCGGGTTGCAAGATACCCGGATGCCGATGATAATGGCGCTGGGCGGCTATTGGCTGGGCGGCTTTGCCACGGCTATATATCTGGGCTTTGCCCTGCGGATGGGCGGGCTGGGCGTGTGGCTGGGCTTGGCCACTGGGTTGATACTCGTTTCCGCCCTCCTGCTGATGCGCTGGCAGAGCCGTGGTCGGTTGGGGCTACTGCCGCAATAAATTTCTTCCCAGACTCTTCTTGACGCGCCGCCCTTGCATACCCATATGCGCATCGCTGGCACTCTGACACCCAGAGTGCCAAGCCCTGTTTTAACTAACCATTTTAATGACCAGAGAGGTATAACATCATGTCATTCCGTCCGCTGCACGACCGTGTGCTCGTGCGCCGCATCGAAGCCGAAGAAAAAACCGCCGGCGGCATCATCATTCCTGATAGCGCCAAAGAAAAACCCGCCGAGGGTGAGATCGTTGCTGTTGGCACCGGCACCCGCGCCGATGATGGCAAAATCACCGCATTGGATGTCAAAGTTGGCGACCGTGTGTTGTTCGGCAAATGGTCGGGCACCGAAGTCAAAGTCGGCGGCGAAGATCTGCTGATTATGAAGGAAAGCGATATTCTGGGCGTGATTGGCTAAGAATGACGCTAGCTCCTCCGCGCAGGCGGGGGCCTCAGGCAATTTGACACAGACCCCCGCCTTCGCGGGGGCGCAGAAAAAGGAATTTATTTATGGCAGCCAAGGACGTAAAGTTCGGCCGCGACGCACGCGAACGCATTCTGAACGGCGTGGACATCCTCGCCAATGCGGTAAAAGTCACGCTGGGGCCAAAGGGCCGCAATGTGGTCATCGACAAAAGCTTCGGCGCACCCCGCATCACCAAGGACGGCGTCACCGTCGCCAAGGAAATCGAACTGAAGGACAAGTTCGAAAATATGGGCGCGCAAATGCTGCGCGAAGTGGCATCGAAAACCAACGATCAAGCCGGTGACGGCACCACCACCGCCACCGTTTTGGCCCAAGCCATCGTCCGCGAAGGCATGACCTGCGTTGCTGCTGGCATGAACCCGATGGATCTGAAGCGCGGAATTGATCTGGCAGTTATCAAGGTTGTTGAAGATTTGAAAGCCCGCTCGACCCCCGTGTCCGGCACCACCGAAATCGCCCAAGTCGGGATTATTTCGGCCAATGGCGACCGCGAAGTCGGCGAAAAAATTGCCGAAGCGATGGAAAAAGTCGGCAAAGAAGGCGTCATCACCGTTGAAGAAGCCAAGGGCCTCGAATTCGAATTGGATGTCGTCGAAGGCATGCAATTTGATCGCGGC
This sequence comes from Pseudomonadota bacterium, assembly GCA_041164845.1. Classification (GTDB taxonomy): domain Bacteria; phylum Pseudomonadota; class Alphaproteobacteria; order Sphingomonadales; family Sphingomonadaceae; genus Novosphingobium. Next base: position 1,905 of record JBEAOQ010000347.1, read on the forward strand.
TATCTGTCGCCTTATTTTGTTACCAACCCCGACAAGATGCTGGTAGAACTGGAAAATCCGTTCATCCTGATCCACGAAAAGAAGCTGTCCAGCCTGCAAGCCATGCTGCCCATCCTCGAAGCCGTGGTGCAATCGGGCCGTCCGCTGCTGATTATCGCCGAAGACATCGAAGGCGAAGCCTTGGCTACGCTGGTGGTCAACAAGCTGCGCGGTGGTTTGAAAATCGCTGCCGTTAAGGCTCCTGGTTTCGGCGACCGTCGCAAGGCCATGCTGGGCGACATCGCCACACTGACCGCTGGCGAAATGATCTCCGAAGACCTTGGCATCAAGCTGGAAAATGTCACGCTGGCGATGCTCGGCCAAGCCAAGAAAGTCACCATCGACAAAGACAACACCACCATCGTTGATGGCAATGGCAGCGGCGACGAAATCAAAGCACGGGTTGAACAAATCCGCGCCCAGATCGAAACCACCACCAGCGATTATGACCGTGAAAAACTGCAAGAACGTCTGGCCAAATTGGCTGGCGGGGTTGCCGTAATCAAGGTTGGCGGTTCATCCGAAGTCGAAGTGAAAGAACGCAAGGACCGCGTTGATGATGCGCTGCATGCCACCCGCGCTGCGGTCGAAGAAGGCATCGTTCCCGGCGGCGGCACCGCGCTGCTCTATGCAACCAAAGCTTTGGAAGGCATGAAGGGCGCGAATGACGACCAAACCAAGGGCATCGACATCGTCCGCAAGGCGATCATCACTCCGCTGCGTCAAATTGCGCAAAATGCCGGCCATGATGGCGCGGTGGTTTCGGGCAATCTGCTGCGCGAAGGCGATGTCACCATGGGCTTCAACGCGGCGACTGACGTCTATGAAAACCTGAAGGCTGCCGGCGTGATCGACCCGACCAAGGTTGTCCGCACCGCGCTGCAAGACGCTGCCTCGGTTGCTGGTCTGCTGATCACCACCGAAGCCGCGATCTCGGACAAGCCCGAAGACAAAGCCTCGATGCCCCCCATGGGCGGCGGCGGCATGGGCGGCATGGGTGATATGGGCTTCTAATCCCAAAAAGCCCTCTCCTCAAATGGGGAGAGGGAACCTCCAAAACCCCTCTCCCCTTCAGGGGAGAGGCTGGGAGAGGGGGAGTCACATCACCAACCCATACAATCAAGGGCCGGAAGAGCAATCTTCCGGCCCTTTTTGCATCGTTAGGTGTAAAAAACGCACTTGCGTTGCGTTGCAGCAAGCCTAAGCCGCGCCACCGGCATTCAGCCGAATGGGCCAAAATCCATGCAACATACGTCTATGTCAGCGTCTAATACTGCTGAAACCGATCCCACATCTGATACCCCACACCACCATTCATCCCCCTTGCTCCTGTCGCTGACCGTGGGCGCAATCGGCGTGGTCTTCGGCGACATTGGCACCAGCCCGCTCTACGCCTTCCGCGAAGCCCTGTCCCAAGCCGCATCCGACGGCTTGATGCGCGAAGAAATCCTTGGCGTGATGAGCCTGATGCTCTGGGCCTTGATCCTGATCGTCACCGTCAAATATGTCATCTTCCTGATGCGCGCCGATAATGATGGCGAAGGCGGTGTGCTGGCTTTGCTGGCCTTGGCCCGGCGCGGCAGCACCAACAGCGGGCCGATTGTTTTGGCATTGGGCGCAATCGGTGCGGCGCTGTTTTACGGCGATGCGATGATAACCCCCGCACTTTCGGTGCTTTCGGCGGTGGAGGGGCTGAAAACCCTGCCCGCCATCGGCCCCGGTTTCAGCGAAAACCATATATTGCTGATCGCCCTAACCATCCTGATTGTCCTCTTCGCCATCCAATCACGCGGCACCGCCAGCGTTTCCAAATTATTCGGCCCCGTCTGCATCATTTGGTTTTTGGCGATTGCCGCAATCGGCCTGATCCATATCGCCGATGCCCCCGCGATCCTCGCCGCGCTGCTGCCGTGGCATGGGGTCACATTCGTCGCTTCGCATGGTGTTTTGGGGCTGTTCGTGCTGGGCGCGGTGTTCCTCACCGTCACCGGCGCCGAAGCCCTAACCGCCGACATGGGCCATTTTGGCAAAGCGCCGATCCGGCTGGCATGGCTGGTCTTGGTTTTTCCGGCGCTCACCCTCAATTATCTGGGGCAGGGTGCCTACGCCCTCAAAACCCTGGCCGACGATGAGCGTCTGGGCCACGCTTTCACCAATCTCGATTGGTTTTTCGTCACCATCCCCGATTCCGCCCGTCTGCCGATGATCTTGCTGGCCACCGCCGCCACCATTATCGCCAGCCAAGCGGTGATAACCGGCGCATTTTCGCTCACCCAACAAGCGATCCAACTGGGCCTGCTTCCGCGCTTAGCGATCAAACAAACCTCGGCGGGTCATGCCGGACAAATCTATATCGGCGCGGTCAATTGGCTGGTGTTGCTGGGCGTGGTCTTGCTGGCGCTGGGCTTTCGCAATTCATCCAGCATGGCGGCGGCCTATGGCATTGCGGTTACCGGCACCATGGTCATTACCTGTTTGCTGGCCTTTGTCGTCACCCGTCGCCGCTGGGGCTGGAGCCTGCCCGCCAGTCTGGCGGTGATTATTCCTTTTCTGGCGATCGACCTGTTGTTCTTTGGCGCGAATATTCTGCGCGTGGTCGAAGGCGGCTGGGTGCCGCTGACGATTGGCGCGGGCGTCTTGGTGATTATCTGGACATGGCGGCGCGGTCGCCGCGTGACCTCGGCCTTGGAAGATGAAGGCGCAATCCCGCTGGCAGACATGGCCAAATCTTTGGCGAAACGCCCACCCACCCGCGTGGCGGGCATAGCCGTCTATCTGACCGCCAACAGCGAACAAACCCCCCACGCCCTGCTGCATAATATCAAACACAATCACGTGCTGCATCAGCATAATTACATCACCACCGTCCGCACCCTGCAAAAGCCTTATTGCGATGCTGATGAACGGCTGAAACTGACGCCATTGGATGAAAATTTCACCCGCATCGAACTGCGCTATGGCTTTATGGAAACGCCCTTGGTGCGTGACGATCTGGTGGCGGCACCATCGCAAATTCCCAACGCGGCAATGGCCAGCTTTTTTATTGGCCGCAACAATTATGCCTTTTCGGAAAATAGCGGAATGCCGATCTGGCAGGATATTCTGTTTATCGCCCTGCACCGCAATGCCGCCGATCCCACCGATTATTTCCATATCCCGCCCGGGCGGGTGATTGAATTGGGTGCGCAATATGCAATTTAATCTGCGATTCCGCACATATACCTAACTTCACCGCATATCCGGCGCAGCTCATCGCCCCAGCCTTGCGCCATTAACCATAAGGCTTAAGCAAAAATCAGCTATATTCCGGTTATTAGGGTGCTGTGCTGACATTCTCCAAACATAAGTGCATTGGCCTAATGGCTTTGGCAGCGGCAGCGATGGCTCCGCAAGGGGCGGCAGCCAAGGATAATCTGCAACAGGCATTCGACAATGCCTTTTTCACCCAAAAATCCAGCCTGATCCCGCCCAAAGCCAAACCAGCCCCGCGCAGCATCAGCCCAGCTTTCGAAGCACAACTGGCCACCTTGGCCAGCGCCCACAAAGGCCGCATTGGCGTGGCGGCGCTGGATCTGACATCAGGCCGCAGCGTGGCGGTGCTCGGCGATCAACCCTTCCCTCTGGCCAGCACCAGCAAATTGGCGATTGTCGCGACATTTTTGGATGGAGTCGATCAGGGGCGTTTTCACCTCACCGACGAATTTCCGCTGATTCTGCCCCTGCCATCCAAAAAATTCCAAGGAGCCAGCGCGCCGGTGCGTCAGGGCCAACTGGTCACCGCCCAGCGGCTGATCGAATTGGCCATCACCCGCAGCAGCAACCCCGCCACCGATGCCTTGCTCGCCGCGATTGGTGGGCCGCAATCGGTTGGCCATTGGCTGCGCAAAGTGGGGCTTAACGGCATCAGATTGGACCGCGATATTGCCACTTTGGTGCGCGATGATGGTGCCATCAACCCCGCCACCACGATTGATTCGCGCGACAGCACCACCCCCATGGCGATGGTGCATTTGCTGGCCGGCCTCTATCAAGGTGATTGGTTAAGTTCCGACAGCCGCGATGTGCTGCTGGGCGCGATGAATCGCTGCCAAACCGGTATCCGCCGGATGAAAGCCTTGCTGCCCGGCGATGCGCTGATTGGGCATAAAACCGGCACTTTGGCCAATACTTCCAGCGATGTCGGCATCATCCGCGCATCCGATGGGCGAACCGTGGCGGTGGCGATTTATGTCACCGGCCAAGGCGGCAAACCGGGCCGCGAAAACCGGATCGCCCAAATTTCCCGCGCCATCTATGATGGCTATGCGGCGGGCGACAATTAAGCCCTACAAATAATTATCGCACGGCCCCGCTCCTTGCTCTCGAGGGCGGAGCTTCGCATATGGCCGATAGAAAAAGAAGAAGGGGTTCACGCAGAGGCGCAGAGATATTGTGGAATGTTGAGAAATCTATCCCCCGCATCGAAAATTCAATGATTTATTGGATTTCATCCAACCAATTCTCTCTGTGACTCCCTTTTTCCTCCTTGTCTCTGCGTGAACCACTTTCTAAATGTCATATGCGATAGACCTGCCCTAGACCATTCCCCGATCAGGCTGAATCGCTTTTTGATAAAGACTGATCGGGAAAGAATGGTCTATTCATATGTTTAGACCCTTTCTAATCCGATCAGGAAAAACAAACCTGATCGGGAAA
>JBEAOQ010000348.1:0-3409 GCA_041164845.1 Pseudomonadota bacterium
AAATGGTTGAAACGCCCCTATGTTCTGCTCGAAGACGGATTTATCCGATCATTGCACCGCCATGATCCGCCGCTGTCGCTGCTGATCGACAGCACCGGCACCTATTATGATGCCACCGCCACCAGCGACATGGAAACAGCCATCGCGGGGGGGGTCAGCGGCGAACAGGCCATCCGCGCCCGCGCACTGATGACGCAATGGCAAAATGCAGCCATTTCCAAATATAATCATTCCCCAAATTACTCAGGGCAATTGCCAGATCACTATGTCCTGGTCGTCGATCAAACCGCTGGCGATCTCTCGCTTGCGCTTGGCATGGCCGATACCGCCAGCTTCGCCCGCATGTTGCAGGCCGCCATCCATGAAAACCCCGATTGCGTGGTTGTGGTCAAAGTCCACCCTGACGTGTTCTCGCACAAAAAACGCGGGAATTTTACGCCCGCCGAACTCACCCACCCCAACATCATCCTGATCGGCGATGATTGCCACGCCGCCAGCCTGTTACGCGGTGCCAAAACCGTTTACACTGTCACCTCGCTGATGGGTTTCGAGGCGCTAATCTGGGGCAAACCGACGCGCTGCTTTGCGATGCCGTTTTATGCGGGCTGGGGATTAACCCTCGACGACATGTCCCCGCCAACACGCCGCCACGCGGCACCTCTCGAATCCCTCCTATTTGCGGCGCTGGTCACAAATGCGCGCTATATCAACCCCGCCGATGGCACGATCTGGCAAGCCGAAGATGCCATCGCCTATATCGGTCAAGCCCGTAAAAAGCTGGGCTTATGACTCAAAAATCGCGCCGCCTTCCCACCACCGATCTCTATTTTCGTTACGCTTGTGCCGATTATCTCGACCATTGGTGGCGGCATGGCCCGCTCAAAAAACGCGGAGAAAATTGCTATACCCACGGCGATTGCATGGTATTAATTCGCCAAGACAGCGACAAAATCATGCAAGCCGCCTTAGACTGGCCGGGTCGATTGGCCTATGTCGTCGATGATGACATCGCTGGTGCCGCAACCAGCCCCCAGCTGCCGCCAAATTACCGCGATAGGCTGGCAGGTTTTGACCATAGCTTTCATCAAGCCCTAGTCCAACGCGCCGATAGATTGCTGGTTTCTTCTGATGCACTGGCCCAAATTTTTGCCCACCACCGGCATGTTCAACGACTTGATCCGTGCTGGAACCTCGCCTTGGCCAATCAAAACCATTATGCCCCATTCACCCCAAGGCATCCGCTGCGCCTCATCCACCTCGGCTCCGCCAGCCATAATGAGGGACTTAGCGGCATAATTCCCGTCATAAATGCCTTGCTGGATCGCGATAATCTTGTCGAATTTACCTATTTTTCGCGAGACATTCTGGATCAAACACTGGAAATTCACCCACGCGCCCGCCGTTTACGCCCCAAAAGCTGGCCAAATTATCGCCGCTGGATTGCCCACCAGCGATACCATCTGGCGCTCTATCCACTCGGCCATGCCAAATTCGATCAAGCACGTTCGTGCAACAAGCTGCATGAACATGGCATCATCGGGGCGGTTGGCATCTACCCCGAGGGCTGGCAAGCGCGGCATCTGCTCGATGGCCACGCTTTCACCGCGCCCGATGATCCCTCCGACTGGGCCGATACGCTTGAAACTGCCATTGCCATGCGCGATCAACTGCCAGACATCGCAAAAAATGCGGCGCAGTCATTGTCTCGCCACAATCACCTGTCTATGCAGCGCCAGATTTGGTGCGATTTTTTTGGCTTACATATTTGATGAATTTTACCACTGCTTTCTTTCGGACCGTTTTCTGGCGTCCCATTGACGCCTATGCGGCTCTATTCTGGTGGATAACCGGCCGGAAAGTGCGCGCCCGCAATCGGCTGCGGATGGCGGCGGAACAATCGCCCTATGCCTATAGCGTCTGGGTGGACTCGGTCGAAAATCAAAGTGACATCATCGCCGCCGCACCGGCGATTATGGCCCAATGGCAGCATCGCCCGAAATTCTCGGTGATATTTCACCAACAACAGCAGCAAACAACCAAGGATCTGGCCCGCGCGCTTACCGCACTTGGCAAACAATGCTATGCGGAATGGGAATTGATTCTGGTTCAATCGCTTAACAGCCAAAGCCTGTCAAACCTGCCCCTGTCAAACATGCCCCTGTCAAACATGGTCATCATCACCGAAAAAACCGATGACCCCAAACGCGCTTTACAACTTGCCAGCGACACCGCCAGCGGTGATTATGTCCTGCCCCTCGCCGCTGACACCACATTGCCCGCCACCGCGCTGTTTCGCTATGCTGAGGCCCTGCAAAATACGCCGCAACCGCTGATAATCTACGGCGACCATGATGAGATAGACCTGCGCGGCAAACGCTCAAAACCGTGGTTCAAACCGCGCTGGAATGACGAACTATTTCTCGCCCAAGATTATCTCTCGGCTGCCTGCGTGCTCCGCGCCAACCTGTTCCGCCGCGCCATCGCCAAAATCACCTCTGCACCCCCAGCACGCCCTGCCGTCTCGGGCGCGGAACACTATGATCTGCTGCTCAATGCCACCAGCGACGACGCCATTCAGCCAGACACCGACATTGCCCATATTCCGCATATCCAATCGCACTGCCGCCATGTGCATGGCCCCAACAACCAATCGGCGCGCTTAGCCACTCTCTCGCAGCATCTCGCTTGTCGTCATGCGACGGTGCGCGAAGGCCCTTTTGGCACCACATCGGTGGCGTGGCCGCTGCCGCAAAATCGCCCGTTGGTCAGCATTATTGTCCCCACCCGCGATCAGGTCAAACTGCTGCGCAGCTGTATTACCAGTGTTTTGACTGGAACCCATTATCACCCGTTTGAATTGATTATCGTCGATAATGGCAGCGTAGAAGCTGAAACCCACGCTTACCTCAAACAGGTTGGTCGCAACCCCGCTGTGCGCATATTGCAATATGACGCCCCCTATAATTTTTCCGCTATCAACAATTTTGCCGTCAAACATGCGCAAGGCAGTTATATCTGCCTACTGAACAATGACACCGAAGTTCTCGATGACCAATGGCTAACCGAAATGATGCGCCAAGCGACGCGGCCCGAAGTGGGGGCGGTGGGGGCCAAATTGCTCTATGCCGATGGCAGCATCCAACACGCCGGTGTGGTCATCGGGCTGGGCGAAGCCGCTGGCCATGCCCATCGCTATCTACGCGGTGACAAACCCGGATATTTTCATCGCCCTCATGTCACCCATTACGTCAGCGCGGTCACAGCCGCCTGCCTACTGGTCTCCAAGGAAAAATTTGATGCGGTCGGCGGGTTGGACGCCGAAGGATTGCCGATAGCCTTCAACGATGTCGATTTCTGTTTGAAATTGGAACGCGCAGGCTGGCAAAATATCTACACGCCCTTGGCAAAA
>JBEAOQ010000349.1:0-2699 GCA_041164845.1 Pseudomonadota bacterium
TCATCCGCTGTAAACCGCCAATATTCTTGTAAAACCAGCGCATTAGACGCCAAATTACCATGGCTTAACATCGCGCCTTTTGATCGCCCCGTCGTCCCTGACGTATAGAGTATCGCCGCCAAATCCTCATCCGCGCAGTCCCATGTGGCAAAATCCACAGGCTCCCCCGCCGCCAAACCCGCTAATGTCCCAGCCCCATCTGCCCCTAATGTCTCAACCCGCAAAACCCCAGCCGCCTCGGCCAATATCCGAATAGCCCCCGCCTGCGCCGGATCGCAAACAAACAATGCCGGCCCGGCATCGCGCATAAAATAATCCAGCTCGCCCGCCGTATAGGCCGGATTCAACGGCAAAAACACCGCCCCACTGCGCATACACCCCAGATATAGCATTACCATATCTAGGCTTTTCGGCGCTTGCACCGCCACCCGATCCCCACGCTGCACCCCCAGCGACACCAACAGATTGGCGTAACGCGCCGAAGAAGCCTCCAACTCGCCATAGCTAAAACACGCCCCAGAGGTCAGTGTAGCAAAGATCCGCGCCAAATCAGATGGAAACCGCGCCCGCAACACTGCATATAAATTCGCCATCAGCCAAATCCCAAACCAAAACGTGCAAGGAGGGTGGCCCCAGTTGATTGCCCCCTCACCTGAATGCACTGCCCTCCCCCGCCCATCAATGCCAAATTATCCACAAATCCCCCTTGCCCCGTCATCGCCCGAGCGATAGGGCCGTTCCATAACTAATCCCCAAGGTCCAAATATTATGAGTGACGAAAAATCGGCAAACCGTAACGGCAACACCGCCGTCAATATCGCCCCCCTCAACATAGATAGCGCGCTTGTGCGCGAACTGGCCGAATTGCTGGGCGAAACCGGCCTGACCGAAATCGAAGTTGCCGATGGTGACCGCAAAATCCGCGTCGCCCGCACAGTCTCTGCTGCGCCATCCGCACCCGTTTACGCCCCCACACCGGCTGCAATTGCGCCAGCGCCCACACCGACCGCAACCGCCGAAACACCCGCCGCCATCCCCGCCAACGCCATCAAATCGCCGATGGTCGGCACCGCCTATCTCACCCCCGAACCGGGTGCCGCCGATTTCATCACCATTGGCAAAGTGGTCAATGCCGGCGAAACCCTGTTAATTATCGAAGCGATGAAGGTGATGAACCCGATCACCGCCCCCACCTCTGGCACCGTCACCGCCATTCTTTTCAGCAATGCCCAACCGGTCGAATTTGACCAACCTCTGGTGGTCATTTCCTAAATCATGGCCATATCCCGCATCCTCATCGCCAATCGCGGCGAAATCGCCCTGCGCATCCACCGCGCCGCGCATGAATTGGGCATTGAAACCGTGGCGGTCCATTCCACCGCCGATGCCGATGCCATGCATGTCCGGCTTGCCGATCACGCGGTCTGCATCGGGCCACCTGCGGCCAAGGACAGCTATCTTAACGTCGCCGCCATCATCAGCGCGGCCGAAATTACCCATGCCGATGCCATCCACCCGGGCTATGGTTTCCTGTCCGAAAACGCCCGCTTCGCCGATATTGTCGAGGCGCATGGCATCACTTGGATCGGCCCCAAACCCGAACATATCCGCACCATGGGTGACAAGGTCGAAGCCAAACGCACCGCTGGTGCACTGGGTCTGCCCTTGGTTCCGGGGTCTGACGGTGCCATTTCTGATCCTGTTGAGGCCGCCAAAATCGCCGCAGAGATCGGCTATCCAGTGATTATCAAAGCGGCATCGGGCGGCGGCGGACGCGGGATGAAGGTCTGCACCACCCCCGATGATCTGGCCACATTAATGCAACAGGCGGGTTCTGAGGCCAAAGCGGCTTTCGGCGATGCCACGGTCTATCTCGAAAAATATCTCGGCAATCCGCGCCACATTGAATTTCAAATCTTCGGCGATGGACGCGGCAATGCCATCCATCTGGGCGAGCGTGATTGTTCGCTACAACGCCGCCATCAAAAAGTGCTCGAAGAAGCACCATCGCCGGTCATCTCCGCCACCGCCCGTGCCCATATGGGCGGCGTGGTCTCCAAAGCGATGGCCGATATGGCCTATCGCGGCGCGGGCACCATCGAATTCCTGTGGGAAGAGGGCAAATTCTACTTCATCGAAATGAACACACGGCTTCAAGTCGAACACCCCGTGACCGAAGCCATCACCGGCATTGATCTGGTGCGCGAACAAATCCGCATCGCCGAGGGCCGCGATTTATCGGTGGCGCAAAAAGACATTGAATTCAAAGGCCACGCGATCGAATGCCGGATCAATGCCGAAGACCCCTTCACCTTCGCCCCCTCGCCGGGCCTCGTCACCAGCTATCACGCGGCGGGCGGGATGCATGTCCGCGTCGATAGCGGGCTATATGCCGGATATAAAATCCCGCCCTATTATGATTCAATGATCGCCAAATTGATCGTCTATGGCCGCACCCGCGAAGGCTGCATCATGCGCCTCAAACGCGCCCTCGAAGAAATGGTCGTCGGCGGGGTAAAAACGACAATCCCCCTGCACCAAGCCCTGCTCAACGAGCCGGATATTCTGTCAGGCGATTATACAATTAAATGGTTGGAACAATGGTTGGAGACACGGGAGAGCTGAGTTGATCCTCCCCATTTTCACGCAGCGCAAATGGGCCAAAATGCCTTAAAGTTCCTCCCCATTTTGCGGAGCCA
>JBEAOQ010000350.1:0-3953 GCA_041164845.1 Pseudomonadota bacterium
CGCGCATCCACCCGTTTCAACGCGCCCAGTTTGGCACCATCCAAACCAAACGCCAGTACCTCGTCAGCCCCGCGCATGATCGCCCGCGCAAATGTGCCCTGCGGCCCCTCATGCGCGCCAAGCAAAGAAAAGGGATCAGCATGGGTGCCGTTCAGCAGAGCAGTGATGGCCTTACCCGATGGCTTCACAAAACCTTCCAAATCTCCCGTGCATATTCACCAATCGTCCGGTCGGATGAAAACCAACCGACATTGGCTATATTCATAATCGCCGACTTGCGCCAGCCCGCCTGATCCACCCAGCGCGCATCCACCTGCCGCTGGGCAGCGGCATAGGCATCAAAATCAGCCGCCAGCATAAAGTAATCATGGTCATAAATCCCGCCCATCAGCCCGGCATAACGGGCCTTATCATCGGGTGAATAGACTCCAGAAGCAATCGCCGAAATCGCCTGTGCCAAATTGCGCGATCCCTCGATCACCTCACGCGGATTATAAGCCGACGCACGTTTGGCGGCGACTTCATCGGCGGTCAGGCCAAAAATAATGATATTGTCATCGCCAACATGGTCTTTAATCTCAATATTCGCACCGTCCAAAGTGCCGATGGTCAGCGCGCCGTTCAGCGCAAATTTCATATTACCCGTGCCCGAAGCCTCCATCCCGGCGGTGGAAATCTGTTCGGATAAATCGGCGGCGGGAATAATCCGTTCGGCCAAAGACACGTTGTAATTGGGGACAAATACCACTTTCAACAGCCCACCCACCGACGGATCGCTGTTAATTTTCCGCGCAATATCATTCGCCAGCTTAATCACCAGCTTGGCATTGTGATAGGTCGGCGCAGCTTTGCCGCCAAAAATTTTGACGCGCGGCACCCAATCAATTTCCGGATGGCTGCGGATTTGGTCATACAGCGCCACCGTCTCAACCAAATTCAACAATTGCCGCTTATATTCGTGAATCCGTTTGATCTGGACATCAAACATGGCATCAGGATCAATCCATTGCCCGGTCAAATCCCTGATATGCGCGGCCAAAGCCACCTTATTGGCCCGCTTGACCTCGGCAATCCGCTCACCCAGCACCGCATCATCAGCATGGGCATTCAAATCCGCTAGCCTTTCGGCATCATCCAAAAATGCCGACCCAATCGCGTCGATCAAAGTGTGGGTCAGCGCCGGATTGCATTGTTGCAACCAGCGGCGCGGGGTTACACCATTGGTTTTATTGTTGATCTTATGCGGATACACCTTGTGCAAATCGGCAAAAACCGTAGTTTTCATCAATTCGGTATGCAGCGCCGCCACCCCATTAACGCTAAACGCACCAGCAAAAGCCAGATTGGCCATCCGCACCCGCCGCTCACCGCCCTCATCAATCAACGAAATCGCAGAAATTCCCGCATCATCCAGCCCCGCCCGCTTGGCCTCACGCAACACACGGCTGTTGATCGCATATATAATCTGCATATGGCGCGGCAACAGCCGTTCAAACAACGGCAATGGCCAACTTTCCAAAGCCTCAGGCAACAGCGTATGGTTGGTATAGGACACAGTGCGGCGGGTAATGTCCCAAGCCTCATCAAATTCCAGCCCATGCTCATCCATAAACAGCCGCATCAATTCGGCCACCGCCACCGCCGGATGGGTATCGTTCAGCTGGATCGCTGCTTTATCGGGGAGCTTACGAATATCGCCGGTATATTGCACATGGCGGCGGACGATGTCTTGGATCGAGGCCGACGAAAAGAAATATTCCTGCCGCAACCGCAATTCCAGCCCCGCCGCATTGGCATCGGCCGGATAAAGCACCCGCACCAGCGAATCCGCCCGCACCTGTTCGGCCAAAGCCCCGGCATGATCGCCGGCATTAAACGCATCCAGCTTGATCGGGTCAAGCGCGCTGGCAGTCCACAACCGCAAGGTGTTCACCCGCTTGCCGCGCCAACCCACCACCGGTGTATCCACCGCTGTCGCCAAAACCTGCTCGGCCGGATTCCACGCCACACCTTTTGGCGACTCGACAACTTCGCCGCCAAAACCAATGTGATAGGCACTTTCCCAACGCGGAAATTCCCAAGGATTGCCATGCGCCAACCATGTTTCGGGCAATTCCACCTGCCAACCTTCATCAATCCGCTGGCGGAACATGCCGTTAACATAACGGATGCCATAACCATAGGCAGGGATGTCCAAACTGGCCAGACTCTCCATAAAACAGGCGGCCAAACGCCCCAACCCGCCATTGCCCAGCGCCGCATCCGGCTCCAATTCTTCTAATGCCGCCAGATCCAGCCCATGTTCACGCAAGGCCTTGGCCATATCGTCGGTCAGCCCCATATTGCTCAAGGCATCGCGCAAAAGCCGCCCGATAAGGAACTCCAAGCTCAAATAATAGACCCGCTTGCCGCCGCTATCATAGGTGCGGCGGGTGCTTTCCATCCAGCGGTCAATGATCTTGTCACGCAAAGCCCATACCGAAGCGGTAAACCAATCAAGCGGCTTGGCGGCGCGTTCATCCTTGCCGACGCGGTGACGCAGCGCGTCCAACACATCGCGGTGAATATCAGGGTGCCGACGTTCCAAGGAGGCGCTGGTGTCAGCACCAGAATCGGTTGGGGTTTTATCGGTTGGGGTTTCAGATGACAGGCGCAAGCAATTTCTCCAACAGCGGAACTCCCCAGCTCCCAACACATGCTAGGGCATAGAACGCAGATTCGACAAGTGCGTTAAACCTTTGATCTCTAGTAATTGGTTAACTCCCTGCTCATACAGCATAAAAAGCGACCTATACCCCACCAGCACCCCATAATCGCTCTTGCCGGACATATCCGCCATGCCCCGCCACATCAAAATGGCACCAGCCTGATGCGCAATCGCCCAATTTGCCCATTACCCCCGCCGCCAAACGCCATTTCAGTTTGGAATCGCTGGTCGGCGCTTCATACATCGGCGCGACATCCTTGCCGATAATAATGGCGCTGCGGCTGCGGGTGATAAAACGCACCATCATCCAGCCACGGGTGCCGCCGGGATCCTCGACCAGCCGCCATATCTCCATTTCCCGCAACACTTTAATCGGCAGCCCTTCCCGCCGATACACATGGGTAATATGGTAATCCTCGCCCGGCCCCGATCGCATATTCACCTCTTTGGCCTTGAGTGACCCCCAAAAAGGCGGCGCTTTGCTGTCTTTTTCCGCAGAGGCAGGCCCAGCCATCAGCACAGCAGATAGGACAGCCATAAGAGCAATGTATCGGGCGACAAAGGGTAAATGCAACATAGAGCCACCTTAGCAACATCCACCCACGATCATCAAGTGCCGATGCAGACTTGACCTAACCTCTGGCGCGGGCTTAGCTTTGCTTATGACCGATACCCCCTCTCGTCGCTACACCGACTCGGCACCCGCGCCGGCGCGCACATTATCAGGCCCGCCCCGTGTGTTGGTCACGCGCCGCCTGATGCCGCGTGTCGAAGCGCGGATGACAGAATTGTTTGACACCCAATTAAGCATGGACGATGCCCGCCTAGACCGCGCCGCGTTGATCGCCGCAATGCGTGAAGCCGATGTGTTGGTGCCCACCGTCACTGACCGAATTGATGCCGCAATGCTGGCCGAGGCGCTCGATGGCCCCAATGGCGGCAAATTGCGGCTGGTGGCCAATTTTGGTGCAGGAACCGAACATTTGGATGTCGCAGCGATGCGGGCGCGCAAAATCATTGTTACCAATACCCCCGGCGTGTTCACCGATGACACCGCCGATCTGGCCATGGCGCTGATTATCGCGGTGCCGCGCTGCCTTGCCACGGGTATGGCGCAAGTGATGGGCGGCACTTGGGCGGGCTGGGGGCCAACCACCATGCTGGGCCATCGGCTGGGTGGCAAGCGGTTGGGGATTATCGGCATGGGCCGGATTGGCCAAGCCGTCGCCCACCGCGCCCGCGCTTT
>JBEAOQ010000351.1:0-3549 GCA_041164845.1 Pseudomonadota bacterium
TGTCAGCCGCGAAGCCACAGTCCAGTTGCGTGGCCAATTGGGCAAAGTGGACGAACTGATCGGCAATTTGGAAAGCCGCGTCAACCAAGCCCGCCAGCGCGCCGAAGAGCAAGTAGACAATGATTTTGCCCGCCGCGTGGCGCTGATAACCGAATCGCTCAACTCCAACGCAATCGACATCGCCAAGGGGTTGGATGCCGATGTCAGCGACACCGCATGGGCCGCCTATTTGCGCGGTGATCGCGGGGTTTTCACCCGCCGTGCGGTCAAATTATTGGACGCACCCGAAGCCAAAGCGGTGATGCAGCTGTATGAATCCGACACCCAATTTCGCGGCAATGTCAGCCATTACATTCATGATTTCGAAGCCATGCTGCGGCAACTTCTCTCCACCCGCGATGGCCATGCTTTGGGGGTAACGCTGCTGTCATCGGATATGGGCAAGCTCAATGTCGCCTTGGCCCAAGCGATTGAGCGGTTGAGGAATTAGGGCAAATGCGGCTTATGAGATATGCTTGGGTGCTTGCCGCCGTGCTACTCGCGCCCACACCCTGCTATGCCACCTATATGATGAGCTGCGATGGCAAGTCACCGACCCCCTCCCTGACGGTAAATTTGAACAGCGAGATGGAGATAATAAGCCTGAGTTTAACCGGCAAAAACATGGATATTCAGGCGGATAATGTGCTTTTTAACCCAAAAACACCCGGCAAATATGTGATCCACCAGACCATTGCCCAATCCCATCAAATGCAATTTGATCTGTTACAATATGGAAAATTGCTGGCAACATTCTCACTGCGCACCAACAAAATGACGGAGAATTTTGTTGGGACTATGATGTTGCGCGGCCGCAAATATTGGCTCAGCTGCGGAGAAATAGGGTAATTTCTAACCCAATTTCGGCACTGGAAACAGAATGCGCAAGCTATCCACCGTTAGCCAGTGATAGGTGTAATTGCCATAATACAAACCAAAAAACCCCAGCGACAACAGCGTTGCACGCAGGGCAATGCGGCGCGGGTTGAAATTGACCGGCGCGCTGGAAAACTGGCCAGGCACCAGATCGGCCTTGGTATCATCATGCGAACGCAAGCCAAATGGCAGGACGATAAAGGCGCTCATCACCCAAAATAGGAAATAAATCAGGCTGATAAACGCCCATCTCATGCCGCCATCC
This sequence comes from Pseudomonadota bacterium, assembly GCA_041164845.1. Classification (GTDB taxonomy): domain Bacteria; phylum Pseudomonadota; class Alphaproteobacteria; order Sphingomonadales; family Sphingomonadaceae; genus Novosphingobium. The sequence goes on from JBEAOQ010000351.1 coordinate 1,181, forward strand.
CCTCACTCATCATTATCACCTTGACCTGCGGCTTTTTCCCCGTCCAGCGCGCTGCGGCGCGACGTGCCGCCAAACGTGCGGCTTCGATAATCGCTTCACGGTCTTGCTTAGCCGCGCCTTTCAACTTGCCCAGCACCGTCAAAACATCCGATTCGGCTTCCTCGGCAAAGAGATCATAATCTTCGACCAGCGGCAGACCGATCCCTTCGACTTGCACGCCGCTATCGCCCAGCACGACAATGACGATGCCCGCTTGCGCCAAACGCCGCCGCATAACCATCGCTTCGCCGCCAGCGGGGGTGATAATATCGCCGTCCAAAATCAGCCGGCCATTGCGCACTTGGGCAAATGTCCCCGGCTTGCCCGGAGCCAAACGCACCATATCGCCATTTTTCTGGAACAGGTTGATCGGAATTCCGCAAGCCTTGCCCAGCCGTGCCTGTTCTTTCATATGGCGAATTTCGCCATGCACCGGCACCAAAATTTCAGGGCGAATCCAGCTATATAGTTCCTCCAACTCTGGCCTGCCCGGATGGCCCGAGACATGGATATGGCTCTGCCGGTCGGTGACAATGGTAATATCGCGCTGCGCCAGTTGGTTTTGAATACGGCCAATGGCAATTTCATTGCCCGGGATTTGCCGGCTGGAAAACAGCACAACATCGCCCGATTCCAAGCTGATTTGGTGGTTGCTATCGGCAATCCGCGCCAGTGCTGCCCGCGCTTCGCCCTGCCCGCCGGTGGCCAAAATCAGCACCTCGCCGCGTGGCAGGTTCATCGCCGTGGCAAAATCCACGACATCGGGCAAATCGCGCAAATAGCCACAACCCTTGGCCGCTTTGATAATCCGATCCAGCGAACGCCCTGCGACACACAGCTTGCGCCCACTGGCCTTGGCGACACGGCCCAAAGTTTGCAGCCGTGCGACATTGGAAGCAAATGTCGTGACAACAATCCGCTTGCCCTTGTGACGTTTCACCTCATCCAGCAACCCCTTGGCAACATCACCTTCGCTGCCCGATGCTTCTGGATTGAAAACATTGGTGGAATCGCAAACCAGCGCCAAAACCCCATCATCGCCAATCTCGGTTAAATCCGCAGCCGACGCCGGTGTGCCCAGCAGCGGCTCTTTGTCCAACTTCCAATCACCGGTGTGGAAAATATTGCCATAGGGCGTGTCGATCAGCAAAGCATTGCCCTCGGCAATCGAATGGGCCAGCGGCACATAGCGGATGCCGAATGGCCCCAGCTCGAAACGATCAAGATGGTCAATCACCCGCAATTCCACCTCGCGGGCAATCCCCGCCTCTTCCAATTTATTGGCGACCAATTTGGCGGTAAATGGTGTGGCATACAGCGGCACACCCAGCTCGGCAGCAAAATAAGGGACCGCGCCAATATGGTCTTCATGGGCATGGGTCAGGACAATGCCAATCAAATCCTTGCTGCGTTGCTCGATAAAATCGAGATCGGCAAAAACCAATTCCGTACCAGGATATTCATTGGCGCCAAAGGTCATCCCCAGATCAACCATCAGCCATTTGCCGTGGCAGCCATAGAGATTGACATTCATGCCAATTTCGCCCGATCCGCCCAGCGCACAAAACAGCAGCTCTTTTCCTGGTTTCAAATCCTTAGCATTCATTTGATTTTGATCGGTATTTTTAATTTTAGAAGTCACGCGGCCACAGCCCTTTCGGCCAAAAGCGCCAGACCATCCAGCGTCAAATCGGCATCGACAGCATCAAACATATCGGTTGATTGCGCGAATAGCACAGCCAGCCCCCCCGTGGCCACAACCTTTGCGGGGCGGCCAATTTCGGCCCGCATCCGCGCAATCAGCCCTTCCATCATCGCCACATAACCCCAATAAACCCCGATCAACATCTGATCCTCGGTATTGGTGCCGATCACGCTGGTCGTTTTGGGGGTTTCAATGGCGATACGCGGCAATTTGGCCGTATTGCCAACCAAAGCATCAAGCGACAAATTCAGCCCCGGCGCGATAATCCCACCTTTATATGCACCATTAAAATCAATCGCATCCATCGTTGTCGCGGTGCCAAAATCAATCACGATCAAATCGCCGCTATATTTGGCATGGGCGGCGATGGCATTGACCGCGCGGTCGGCACCTAATGAGCGCGGATCGGGCACGTCGATCTCGATATGATAGCTGGCCTTGCCCACTCCCGCCACCAAAGGTTCGATTCCGAAATAGTTTTTCGCCAGCAATTCAATATTATGCATAGCGCGGGGAACAACCGTGGAGACAATAATGCCGGTAATTTCCTTGCGCTCTACCCCGCGAATTTGCAACAATTGCATCAGCCACACGGCATATTCATCGGCAGTGCGGCGGGGATCGG
>JBEAOQ010000352.1:0-3577 GCA_041164845.1 Pseudomonadota bacterium
GGTCATCGCCAAATTTGGTCGAACGGAACAGCGGCAGAGCGACAGGCTCCCAATCATCAAGCAGCTTGCCCTTGGGCGCTTCGAGCACGCCATCATAGACCAAATCCTGTGCGCGCAGCCACGCCTCGGCGGCATCAGGCTTGCCCGATGCTTGCAGTTCGGCCTCGGATGAAAACACATCATGCTGGATGCCCAGCAGCGCCAGATCATTGCGGATCATATCCATCATCGCGGCAACGGTGCGGGTGCGGAACAGCGCCAGCCACTCTGATTCGGGGGCTTGCGCGTATATGGCACCAAATTCGGCAGCCAGGGCTTGGCCAACAGGGATTAGATATTCACCCGGATAGAGGCCTTCGGGCACTTCGCCCACTTTTTCGCCAAGCGCCTCGCGGTAGCGGATATGGGCCGACCGTGCCAGCACCTGCACCTGTGCCCCGGCATCATTGACGTAATATTCGCGGATGACTGTGTGTCCGGCAAATTCCAGCAATGTCGCCAAAGCATCGCCAACCACTGCCCCACGGCAATGGCCCATATGCATCGGGCCGGTGGGATTGGCCGAGACATATTCGACATTGACCACCGATCCGCCGCCGATATTTGATCGGCCATAATCCGGCCCCAATGCGGCTATCGCGTGGAGTTCATCCAGCCAAGCCGATGGGGCCAGCCGCAGATTGATAAAGCCCGGCCCAGCGATGTCTGCGCCAATGACGCAGGGAATCTGGGTCAATTCATCGACCAAAGCCTGCGCCAACAGGCGCGGATTACTTCCCGCTGGTTTGGCCAATACCATCGCGGCATTGGTCGACAGATCGCCATGGCTGGCATCACGCGGGGGTTCCACCGTCACAGCGGCGCGGTTGAGGCCGGCGGGGATAATGCCCTTGGCCACCAAGCCATCAAGCGCGGTGGAAATATGAACGGCAAATTGGGCGTGCAGGGTAGGGGCATGGGTCATAGTGGCGCGCCTAGCCGTTTTGGGTGATTCGGGGAAGGGTAGGATTTTTACGCTGCCCCTCTCCCAACCCTCTCCCCTGAAGGCAGGGCTATCGCATATTCATTTTCACGGTGAGAAAGGGCGTAAAGAAGGGTTCGCGCAGAGGCGCAGAGGCGCAGAGGCGCAGAGACATCGTTCTATGTGGGAAAATCAGGCTGTAACTTCAACCCCAGCATTAAAATAAGCCTGCGGCTTGGCACAATCTCTCTGCGCCTCTGCGCGAACAAAATTTCTGCATATGCCGCCTTCTCAAGCTTATGCGATTGCCCTGCCCGCGAGGGGAAGACTTATATCTTACCGCGTCGCGTTATATTTCAACTGGTCATCACTCAGCTGGAAACCCACCAACACTTCGAAACTGGCGCGGGTGACGGCGGCGCGGACATCGGGTTGCGACAGCGGGTCAATTGCCGCGTCTGATTCGCCCGCTTTGCGTTTGCGGGTGATGCGTTCGCGCACATCGCGGGGCAGGGTGGCTTCGGCTTTGTCAATATAAGCGCCGCCTTTGCCCGATATTTGCGCACGGGTTTGGCCATCGGCGAAATTGATTGTCACACTGCCGATTCGTTTGGCGATAACCGCCGTGCCGCCGCGCACCACGGTGACGAAATAGGGCAGGGTGACGCTGCGGGCGCCGCCTGTGTCATTGCGGCGGGCCAGCACGTCAAAACTGACGGCGGCGTAAACTTTTTCGCCGCTGGAATTGCAGTTTGACCGGACATTGGTCATGGCGGCGGTCAGGTTAACCGCGCCGGCATCGCTGGCTCCAGCCTTGCCGAATAGGGTAACATCGCCGGTATAATCGGGGATTCCCACCGAGGGGCAGGATGTCCGCACCGCAGACACGCCAATGCCATCTTCAATCACAATATCGCCTTTGGTCTTGCAGCCAGACAGGGCAACGCTGGCACCCAGAATCACAGAAAGCGTTAGAAATTTCGGGCGAAAATTGCGGGTCATGCGGGCATCCTTGAAAATCATTTGTCTTGCTCTAGATTTTGCACGCTTCAGGTTGGAGCGATCAAAATCTATTTTTCTTTTGTTTGTCGTGTTTTCCGAGTCGTTCAGCGTTTCCACCTCACTTGAAAACACTCTAGCGATATGCTGTGCGAAAGGCTAGAGGGTGCAGGATGAACGCTATCTTACCCAATATTGTCGCCAATACCGATAAACCTGCTTTGCGCTTGCTGATCGCCGCACCGCGCGGATTTTGTGCAGGGGTGGATCGTGCGATCGAGATTGTCGAACTTTCAATCGCCAAATATGGCGCGCCGGTCTATGTCCGCCATGAAATCGTCCACAACCGCTATGTGGTCGATGGATTGCGGGCAAAAGGCGCAATTTTTGTCGAGGAACTGGACGAAGTGCCCGATGGCGCGCCAGTGATTTTCAGCGCGCATGGCGTGCCCAAAGCGATCCCGCGTGAAGCGTCGCGGCGTGGGCTGGATTGGCTGGATGCCACCTGCCCGCTGGTCAGCAAGGTGCATCGCCAAGCCGAACGCCAGATCGAAGCAGGGCGGCATATTATCTTTATCGGCCATGAGGGCCACCCCGAAGTGATCGGCACATTTGGCCAAGTGCCCGAAGGCGCGATGACTTTGGTCGAAGAAATCGGCGATGTCGCCACACTGAATTTCACCACCGAAGAGCCGCTGGCTTTCCTGACCCAAACCACATTGTCGGTCGATGATACGGCGGAAATTATCGCCGCATTACAGGCGCGGTTTCCCCAAATTAACGCGCCGCGTGCCGAAGATATTTGCTACGCGACATCCAATCGCCAAGCGGCGGTCAAGGCGATTGCGGCGGATTGCGATTTGCTGTTTGTGATTGGCGCACCCAACAGCTCCAATTCCTTGCGGCTGGTCGAAGTATCGGAACGCGGCGGCACCCCATCACGTTTGGTGCAAAGGGCGGCGGAAATTGATCGGACTTGGCTCGATGGGGTTGGCACTTTGGGCCTGACCGCTGGGGCATCGGCACCCGAGGAATTGGTGCGCGAAGTGATTGATTTTCTCTCAACTTTCCGCACAGTTTCCGAGGAAACCTTTGTCACCGCCGAAGAACATATGATCTTCAAATTGCCCCGCCAGCTTACTGCCTGAACCATGGCGGTCTATACCCAGCTGGGCGCGGAAGTTTTGGCGGCGCTGATTGACGCCTATGATGTTGGCGCGCTGATTTCGGCCAAGGGGATTGCCGAGGGGGTGTCCAACAGCAATTGGCTGATTGATACGGCAGGCGGGGATGGCCAGCCTCGGCGGTTTATCCTGACCCTATATGAAGCGCGCACTGAAGTCGCGGAATTGCCGTTTTTTCTCAATTTGCTCGATCATCTGGCGGCGCGGGGCTGTCCTGTGCCGCGCACGATCCATGACCGCAGCGGCGCATCGCAGCGAATGATTGCGGGCAAGCCGGTGGCCCTGATCGAATTTTTGGCTGGGGTTTCGGTCAGCCAACCCAATGCGGCACAGGCGGCGGCGGTTGGTGCGGCCTTGGCGCAAGTGCATCTGGCAGCGGCGGATTTTGATGGGCGTCGCGCCAATAGTCTGGGGTTGGCGGCTTGGCAGGAAT
>JBEAOQ010000353.1:0-7049 GCA_041164845.1 Pseudomonadota bacterium
CGATACGGGCGTAGTGGAACGCTATGATGGCACGCTCAGCCCCTGCGATTATACGTCGTGCTCGGGCACGCCGAAATGGCGCGGTAGCTTGGAAAACAGCTTCACCAAAGGCAAGCTGTCGCTCAATGCCACAGTTTACTACACAGCTGGTTATGATCTGGCCGAAGTGGACTCTGGTGCGGTTGCTGGTGACTGTTTGAACGCAGCCAATGTCGGCAGCGGCAGCGTCTATCCAAAGGGCGGCGCAACGCCGATCGCTTGTAAGGCCAAGGCAACTTGGAACCTTGACGTAGGTGCGCGGCTCAAGGTCAACGACCACTTCACCATCTATGGCAACATCTTGAATGTGTTGGGGATTGATCCTCCGTTCGATCCTTCGGCGGCTTACTCGATCTATCAATACAACCCATCATGGGCGCAAGCCAATGCCGTGGGCCGTTACTTCCGCGTCGGCGCCAAGGTGGACTTCTAGTCACACCTGCCGATTGAGCAAAACGAAAGGGCGGCCCGCAAAGGCCGCCCTTTTTGTATATTCCACGGTCATTGCGAGCGTAGCGCAGCAATCCATCTCCCGCCCTGGATAGAGGTGACCTGCGGTCGACTGCGTCACGCTACGCTCGCAATGACGGATGGTTAAAACACAACAAAAAACGCGGCAGGATTGCTCCCACCGCGTATTTAATGTCAATCGCAACCGGCTATTCAGCCCATTGCATTGTTCCGAATCAGGCAGCCGCCTTCTTCGTCAGATCGCGTTTCACCTTCAAGGCGCGCGGCGACAGCTTGGTGTCGGTGGTTTTCAGCAACCAATTGTCCAAGCCACCGACATGTTCCACCGAACGCAGACCATTGGTCGAAACGCGGAACTTAAAGCTACGCTCCAGCCCATCGGACATCAGCGTCACATTCTGCAAATTGGGCAGAAACAGACGCTTGGTCTTGTTATTGGCGTGGCTGACGTTGTGGCCAGTTTGGCGACCTTTGCCGGTCAGTTCACAGATACGGGACATGGAGATACTCGCTAAAAATCGTTGCCGTTGCCGGAGAAGCGCCGCCCTTAGCGATTCGATGGGGAAAGGTCAAGCATTTGGCGGTTTCCTTGCAGGATTGCCCCAAAAACATTACGAGACAGCCATGACCCGCTGGCCGCTCCCCGATTTTATGCAGCAAGCCCTAGCCGAAGCACGCAAAGCAGCTGCGCTAGGCGAAGTTCCGGTGGGGGCGGTGGTGGTGCGTGATGGCGCAATCATCGCCCGCGCCCATAATGAACCGCGCCGCCTGCATGACCCTACCGCCCACGCCGAAATCCAAGCGATTCGCGCCGCCGCCCGCGCCTTGGGCAATGAACGGCTGGATGGATGTGATCTGTGGGTCACGTTGGAACCCTGCGCCATGTGCGCCGGTGCGATTGCCCATGCCCGAATCGCTCGGCTCTATTATGGCGCGGCTGATCCCAAAGGCGGGGCGGTGGAATTTGGCGCGAAAATCTTCGCGCAGGAACAAACATTGCATAAGCCAGACGTCTATGCAGGCGTGGGCGAAGGCGAGGCATCGGCGCTGCTGCGTGCATTTTTTGCGGCGCGGCGGTGAAGCCGACGCTGAACGTATAATAATTGCCGCCAAAATTGACCGCGCATTAACGCGGAAATAACGGGCTTGGCCTTATGGAGGGTGGGAACGGCGTGATGCCGGTGGAATAGAAAGGCCTGCCTTGACTGCGATGTACCCATTAGTAACGGCGGAAAATGCCGTTCCGGTAACCCTCAACGCCGTAACTGGCCAAGCCGAAACCGCCCATGTCGTCGTTGTCGGCCTTGGTTATGTTGGCCTACCTTTGGCTGTGGCCTTGGCGGGTCAGTTTCAGACGGTTGGGTTAGATATTGATGCGCGGCGGATTGGTGAATTGGCATCGGGCCATGACCGCACCGGCGAGATTAGCGCGGATAGGCTGGCCGCCAGCAGTTTGGCGCTGACGGCTGACCCCGCACATTGCCCGCCCGCCGATTTCTACATCGTCACCGTGCCAACCCCGATTGATGGCGCGAACAAGCCTGATTTGCGGATTGTCGAAGCCGCCAGCCGCACCATCGCCGCCCTATTACCCGCCGCCGTGGCCGATGGCCGGGTGCCGGTGGTGGTCTATGAATCCACCGTCTATCCAGGCGTGACCGAAGACATTTGCGCGCCGATTTTGGAGGCCGGATCGGGCCTGATTTGCGGGCGCGATTTCTTTCTGGGTTACAGCCCCGAACGGATCAACCCGGGCGACCGCGAACATACCATCGACAAAATCACCAAGGTGGTGTCGGGGCAAACGCCCGAAGTTTTGAACCGCGTGGCCGATTTATACGGCGCGATTACCAGCGGCGGGGTGTTCCGTGCCGCTTCGATCAAAGCCGCCGAAGCCGCCAAGGTGATTGAAAACGCCCAGCGCGACATCAACATCGCTTTTATGAATGAAATCACCCAGATATTTGCCAAAATGGATCTGTCGGTCTGGGATGTTTTGGCGGCAGCGCGCACCAAATGGAATTTTCTGCCGTTCGGGCCAGGTCTGGTTGGCGGCCATTGCATCGGGGTCGATCCGTTTTACCTGTCGCACCGCGCCCAGGAACTGGGGCTGGACCCACGGGTGATATTATCGGGGCGCGGGATCAACGATGGCATGGCGCAATGGGTGGCCAAAGAGCTGCATAAACAGCGCGGCGACAAGGCGGGCAGTGTGCTGATGCTGGGATTGACGTTTAAGGAAAATATTCCCGATTTGCGCAACAGCAAGGTCGCCGATCTGGTGACCTATCTGGGCCGTTTGGGGCATGGGGTGACGGTGCATGACGCCCATGCCGATGCCGATGAAGCCATGCACGAATATGGCATTCCGCTGATGGCGGATGCGCTGGAACGGCAATATGATCTGGTGGTGCTGGCCGTGCCCCACCGCGAATATCTGGCCCTAGGCGCCGCAAAATTGCGCGCATTGGTCAAACAAGGTGGCACGCTGGCCGACCTAAAGGGCGAGTTGGGGGATGGCGCCGATTGGGGATTGTGACTCCCTCAAAGGGTGTGAACCCAAATAAGAAGAAAGCAGAAAATGGGTTCGCGCAGAAGCGCAGAAGCGCAGAGAGATTGCGGCGAGCCGCAGGCTTTATGTTATAAAAATCATTGTAATTATTGAACTCAAAATCCGGTTTTCCAAAACAGGACTCCTCCTCCGCGCCTCTGCGCCTCTGCGCGAACCATGCTTACTTCCTTCCTCGCAAAAAGGGTGAACAGTAAGTCATCGCGCCTTAAAAACCCCGCATCAGAAAATTCTCCGCCAATCCTGCCAAAAACGCCGCGCCACGCGGTAACACGGCCTCATCCAGCATCATCCGCGTGGAATGAATCCCGCAACAATTCTGCCAATCCGCGCCATTGGCGGCAAATCCCAAAAAGAACATCGCCCCGCGTGTCTTTTCCAACACATAAGCAAAATCCTCGGCCCCCATTATCGGCGCGGGCAAGCGATGAAACGCCGCTGTGCCAAACATCTCCTGCGCCACCGCCTCACCAAAATCCACCGCCCCGCCATCACAGATCGTCACCGGAAAACCATGGGTAATATGCACCTCGGCCTCCATCCCATGCGCCGCTGCAATGCCAACCGCCAATTGGGTAACCGCCTCGTGCAAGTGCTCCCGATGTACCGTCGACAGGCTCCGCATCGTCCCCTTCAAATTCGCGCAATCGGCGATCACATTATGGGTGGTGCCACCCTCGATCTTGGCAATGGTAATCACCACCGGATCATGGGCATCAAATTGCCGCGTCACCAATGTTTGCAGTGCCAACACGATCTCACAGGCAATCGGCAGGGGATCGCGGGTTTGATGCGGCATCGACGCATGACCGCCGCGCCCACGCACGACAATATCGAGCATATCCGCCGCCGCCATCAGCGCGCCGGCACGGCCCGCAATCAATCCATGCGGTGCATTGGGCATGACATGCAGGGCAAAGGCGGCATCGGGCAGAGGATCAATCAGCCCGTCATCCAGCATAAAACGCGCCCCGTGGTGCCCTTCTTCGCCCGGCTGAAACATCAGCAATACCTCGCCGACAAAACTGTCGCGCCGTGTCGCCAACAGCCGCGCCGCACCCGCCAGCATCGCCACATGGGCATCATGGCCGCAAGCATGCATGGCCCCGGCAATAGCGGAGGCAAAATCCAGCCCGGTTTCCTCATCCATCGGCAGGGCGTCCATATCGCCGCGCAGCAACACCCGCCGCGATATATCACCTGAACCCGTGCCCGTAATCACCCCCACCAACCCCGTGGTCGATGGCCCCTCGCGCCAGATAATCGGCAAATCGGCCAAATCATTGCGGATTTTGTCGCGGGTTTTGGGGGTCATCAGCCCCAATTCCGGTTCGGCATGAATGGCGCGGCGCAAGGCAATCATCTGGCCGGTAAGCGCCTCGGCTTGGGCATAAAGAGTGTCAGTGGGGAGAGTGGCGGTAGGCATAGCCGCAGCATGACTCATACCCGCCCGCATGACAATGCTATAATTGTTATTCCCCCAACATCCCCTCAGCAGCCGCATTATGCCGCTGCACCGAGACCACCAGCAACAGATTCAACACAATCGTCTGATAAAGAAAATACCAAATCGGCCCGCCCAACAGCATCGACACACCCAAAATAAGCGCCCGTGGATTCGGCCCCAAAATCCGCTGCAAGCGAAACAAGGGCGGCATGTGGGCGCGAATCCTTGCCCGCAATTTTTCCAATCCTGCCGCATCATCCTGCAACGCCAAGATCGCTGCATCTAACCGTTTGGCCCCAGCATCCATCCCAGCGGCAACGCCTAAATAAAACGCCGCAATTGCGCCAAAAAACCCTTGCCGTGCCGCGCTATTATCTTTGCCATGCGACAGGCCCAGCCAGCTTTTGCCATAGACCCACCATTGGTAAGACCGCCGCTGCACTTCGACATGATTGGCTTGGGCAATATGGCTGGCTCCGGCCAAGACCACCAAAATCCATGACGCCCATGCCCAAACGCCGAATAAATCCCGCGCCATCAACCAGCCCAGCGCCAAATAGAGGACAATATGGCTGACATAATCGCATAGGCCATCGACCAGCTCGCCAATCGGGCTGGCCTTGCCGGTGATTCGCGCCAAATCGCCATCCGCCCCATCGACCACATGCCACGCCGTATGCAATGCCATGCCAAGCAGCGCAAACCACACACCGCCCCCCTGCGTATAGGCATAAGCCGCCGCCACCACACAGCCACCACCGATAACCGACACCATATTCGGGGTCAGCGGGGTTTTGGCCAAGAGCATCGCCAAACGCCACGCCAGCGGATGATAGAGGTAAAAATTCAGCCCATCTTCCAATTCACGTGGGCGCATCGGCGGAATTATGGCGGGCCGGTTCGGCGGATTTATCGGGTCATTTGTCAACATGGGGGTGATTCTATCGACATCCTGTGTCGGCGCAATCCCCCCTGAAAAGCCGATGAGACAATTTGCGACAAAAGATTTTATCCCTTTTACCGAGAAATGTGACAGGGCGATGAAAGCGAAATTCTCTGCAAATTTAGGTATAAATGCTTTAATATCAGTATTTTTTCAAAGATTGCTGTCCATTTCTACCCTGCCCCAGCGTGGCACGGACAGTGCCAAATCACTTGACCTTGCGCAAACTTCTTGCTTTTGGCGCGCTATTTCCCAAGAACGGTGGTTTAGACCGTTTGGTTGGGTCTGCCTGGAGGGATCGAATTGATGAAACCGATTAAGGTCGCCGTTATCGGCGTCGGTAACTGTGCAAGTTCGCTGGTGCAAGGCGTCGCGCATTACCAGTCCAATAACGCTGCACAGGGCCTGATCCATGATCGCATTGGCGGTTATGGCGCTGGCGATGTCGCCTTTGTAATGGGCGTGGATGTTGATGCGCGCAAAGTCGGCAAAGATATTGCCGAAGCCATTTTTGCCATGCCCAATAACACCGCCGTGTTCCACGCCGATGTCCCCGCCACCGGCGTCAAGGTGATGATGGGCCGCATTTCAGACGGCGTTGCCCCGCATATGACCGAGGTGGGTGAAAAAGGCTTTATCGTTGCCGACGCCCCCGAAGCCACACAAGCCGAAATCGTTGCCGCCCTGCGCGAGACAGGTGCCGAGGTTTTGCTCAACTTCTTGCCCGTCGGCTCCCAAGACGCCACCGAATTTTACATGGAATGCGCGCTCGAAGCGGGTGTGGCCGTGGTCAATTGTATGCCGGTGTTCATCGCCAGCCGCCCCGAATGGGAAGCCCGTTTCCGCGCCAAGCGCATCCCGATTGTCGGCGATGACGTAAAGGCCCAATTGGGTGCCACCATCGTTCACCGCGTGCTCTCCAGCCTGTTTGGCGCACGCGGCGTCAATGTCGAGCGCACCTATCAGCTCAACACCGGCGGCAATACCGATTTTATGAATATGCTCGACCGTCAACGCTTGGGCAGCAAAAAAGAATCAAAAACCGAAGCGGTGCAAGCCATGCTCGCCACCCGCTTGGCTGACGAAAACATCCACGTCGGCCCCTCGGACTATGTTCCTTGGCAAAAAGACAACAAGCTCTGCTTCCTGCGGATGGAAGGCAATCTCTGGGGCAATGTCCCGATGAACCTCGAAATGCGCCTGTCAGTCGAAGACAGCCCCAACAGCGCCGCCGTCGTCATGGATGCCTTGCGCTGTTGCAAAGTGGCGCTGGATCGCGGCGATGGCGGGGCGCTGATCGGCCCATCAGCCTATTTCTGCAAACACCCGCCGCAACAATTCAACGACGATACCGCCGCGCAAATGGTGGAAGAATATATCGCTGACCAAGCAATCGCAGCGGAATAATTCGCGCGATTATAACGCGTAAAAATGGCGCTGGTCTGCAAAGGCTGGCGCCATTTTTGTATGATTAATTTTTTGCGACGAGATGTAGCATGGTTTCGCACAATTGCGCAGCCTAACCAGATACGAGAAAAAGCCCTCCCCGATGAGGACATAGCTATCGCGTTTGGCCGATA
>JBEAOQ010000354.1:0-7331 GCA_041164845.1 Pseudomonadota bacterium
GCGAGCGTAGGATCAATCCATCACCCAAGCTGGATTGATCCTGCGCTCGCAATGACGATTCGATATGATGTCATCTTGCTCTAAAAATGGTCGATTGAAACAAAAAGGGCGGCTGTTGCCAGCCGCCCTCTCAATTTCCATACCAAGCGAAAGCCTTACAACTTCCCAGTCAACTCCGGCACCGCATTAAACAAATCCGCCACCAGGCCAATATCCGCCACTTGGAAAATCGGTGCATCTTCGTCTTTGTTGATGGCGATGATGACTTTTGAATCCTTCATCCCAGCCAGATGCTGGATCGCGCCGGAAATACCGACCGCAATATAGACCTCTGGGGCAACGATTTTGCCGGTTTGGCCGACTTGGAAATCATTGGGCACATAGCCCGCATCCACCGCCGCGCGCGATGCACCAACGCCCGCGCCCAGCTTATCGGCCAGCGGGAAGATCACCGATTTGAAATTATCGGCATCTTTCAACGCCCGCCCACCCGAGACAATCACCTTGGCGCTGGTCAATTCGGGGCGTTCGCTCTTGGCGACTTCGGCGCTGACAAAGCTCGATTGGCCGGCATCACCCGCTCCCGAAACTGCCTCAACCGATGCACTACCGCCGCTGGTTTCTGCCTTGGCAAAGGCGGTGCCGCGCACGGTTATCACCAGCTTGGCGTCCGCCGATTCCACGGTGGCAATGGCGTTGCCGGCATAAATCGGCCGGGTGAAGCTGTTTGGCCCTTCGACCGAGATGATTTCCGAGATTTGCATCACATCCAACATCGCCGCCACGCGGGGGGCAATGTTTTTTGCATTGGTGGTAGCCGGAGCGACAAAGGCATCATAACCCGTCATCAACCCCGCCACCAGCGGCGCGATATTTTCAGCCAAAGCATTGGCATAAGCGGCATCATCCGCCAGTAAAACCTTGGCAACACCAGCAATCTGCCCAGCCGCAGCCGCCACCGACGCACAACCCGCACCCGCGACCAGTGCGGTGACTTCGCCCAATTGCCCCGCCGCTGTTACTGCCGCCAAAGTCGCATCTTTGACCACCGCATTGTCATGCTCGACCCAAACCAGAACATTTGCCATTATGCGATCCCCAGCTCTTTAAGTTTGCCAACCAATGCATCGACATCGGCCACTTTGATCCCCGCAACCCGCACCGGCGGTTCGGTCACTTTCAGCGTTTTGAGACGCGGCGTTGTATCCACGCCATAATCGGCAGGCGTTTTTTGGGCCAAAGGCTTGCTCTTAGCCTTCATAATATTGGGTAAGGAGGCATAACGCGGCTCATTCAACCGCAAATCGGCGGTAACAATCGCGGGAAGCGCCAGCTTCACCGTTTCCAGCCCAGCATCGACTTCGCGGATGACCACAACCGAATCGCCGTCCACCGTCACCGCACTGGCAAATGTGCCCTGCGGACGCCCCATCAGCGCCGCCAGCATTTGGCCGGTTTGGTTGCTGTCATCGTCAATCGCTTGCTTGCCCAGAATCACCAGACCCGGTGCTTCTTCATCGGCAATTGCTTTGAGGATTTTTGCCACAGCCAGCGGTTCTACTTCATCATCGGTCATAACCAAAATAGCCCGATCAGCGCCCATGGCCAGCGCCGTGCGCAAGGTTTCCTGCGCCTTTTGCGGGCCAACCGACACCGCGATAATCTCGGTGGCCACGCCTTTTTCGCGCAGACGCAGGGCTTCTTCGACCGCGATTTCATCAAACGGGTTCATGCTCATTTTGACATTGGCCAGATCAACGCCGCTGCCATCGGATTTGACCCGTGGTTTGACGTTGTAATCAATCACCCGCTTGACGGGGACAATGATTTTCATCGCATTTCGTCCTTCACATAATGAGGCGGCGAATTTAGTCGCTCGATTAAACGCCCTTCATCGCCCCATTGCGCCATATTCACCAAAAATCAAGCGGCCTTATTTACCTCGGCCACAATCTTGCGGGCAGCATTGCCCAAATCGCTGGCAGAAACGATGGGCAGACCCGAATTTTCGAGAATTTCTTTGCCCAATTCGACATTGGTGCCTTCCAAACGGACGACCAATGGCACCGACAGATTGACCTCTTTGGCCGCAGCAACAATGCCATCGGCGATGATGTCGCATTTCATAATGCCGCCAAAGATATTGACCAAAATGCCCTTTACCGCTGGATCGGACAGGATAATCTTGAACGCCGCCGTCACTTTTTCCGTAGTAGCGCCGCCGCCAACATCCAAGAAATTGGCTGGGAAGCAACCATTCAGCTTGATGATGTCCATGGTCGCCATCGCCAGACCTGCACCATTGACCATGCAGCCAATATTGCCGTCGAGTTTGATATAAGCGAGGTCATATTTCGATGCCTCGATCTCCATCGCGTCTTCTTCGCTCTCATCGCGCAGCGCGAAAACATCAGGATGACGATAGAGCGCATTCGAATCAAAGCTCATCTTGGTATCAAGCACCAGCAATTTGCCATCTTTGGATTCAACCAGCGGGTTGATTTCCAGCATTTCGCAATCCAACGTGACAAAGGCGTCATAGAGTTGCTTGGCAACAATCTGCGCTTGCTTATTCAATTCGCCCTTTAATTTCAGGGCAAAAGCCACCGCGCGGCCATGATGCGGCATAAAGCCCGAAGCCGGATCAACCACGATTGAGGTGATTTTTTCCGGTGTCGAATGGGCAACTTCTTCGATATCCATCCCGCCTTCGGTCGAGACGATCAAGGCAATCCGGCCAGAAGCGCGGTCCACCACCATCGACAGATAATATTCCGAAGCGATGTCCACACCGTCGGTGACATAAAGCCGATTAACCTGCTTGCCCGCATCGCCGGTTTGGATGGTCACCAGCGTATTGCCCAGCATGTCTGTGGCATGTGCGGCCACATCATCAAGGCTTTTGGCCAGACGCACGCCGCCCTTGGCATCTGCGGGCAGTTCCTTAAACTTGCCCTTGCCGCGCCCACCGGCATGAATTTGCGCCTTGACCACATACAGCGGCCCGGGCAATTGCTTGGCCCCCGCCACCGCTTCTTCAACGCTAAGCGCCGCATAACCTGCCGGAATTGCCACGCCGAATTTTGCCAAAAGTTCTTTCGCTTGATATTCATGGATGTTCATTGGTCAGGCCCATTTGCAGGAGGGTGAGAAAATATTGCGCTGCGGCATAAGCATATTGCGGCGGGGTTGAAAACAGCAAATTGCACCATTTTCGCGTTTCCTTGCGAATTATTCGCAAGTGGGGCATGGGATAGCGGAATGATTGATCGTCAACGCCTTGAATCCATCCTCCGCGAAGCCGGTGACATCGCCATGCACAGCTGGCCCGGCAATCGTGAAGGCAATGGACACACGCTGAAAATCTGGGAAAAATCCCCCAATAATCCGGTTTGTGCGGCGGATTTGGCGGTAGATGCCTATCTGCGCCGCGAATTAACCGCGCTTTTGCCAATCGCGGGCTGGCTTTCCGAAGAGAGCGCCGATGCCCCAGACCGCTTAGACGGTGGGCTGATCTGGCTGGTTGACCCGATCGACGGCACCCGCGATTATATCCATGGCCGCGCAGGTTGGGCGGTATCCGTGGCGCTTATCAGTGCGGGCCGCCCCCTGCTGGGGATGCTCAACGCCCCAGCGCGTCAAGAATTTTGGCATGCCGAAGCGGGACAGGGGGCTTGGCGCAATGGCACGCTTCTATCCGCCAGCACCCGCAGCCAGCTGAGCGGCGCCCGCGTCCCCGCCGACTATTTGCATCCGATAGATAGCGATTTGACCTTGGTGGAAAAGCCAAACTCCATCGCCTTGCGCATCGCTATGGTGGCCGCCAATGAAGCGGATTTACTCGCCACCCTGCGCTGGGGCTGGGAATGGGACATTGGCGCCGCCGCCCTGATCGCCCGCGAAGCCGGAGCGGTTGTCACTGATGCGTTCGGCGCACCGCTCAACTACAACAAACGCGACCCCCGCGCCTTTGGTGTGCTCGCCACTGCCCCGGCCATCCATGCTGTGGCCGTGGAACGCTTGGCGGATCGGGCAAGAGACATGTCGATGAAGCAATAAGCCAGTGCGACAAAAAGACCCGGATCAGCAGCGCCAATCCGGGTTTAGTCTGGGCCGATGCGGGCAGCATCGACGGGGTATACATTTACTTACGGGCCAGCCTGTCGCCGCTCATCGGGGATTGGGCGATGGTTTTTTGCACTTGGGCGGTGATTTGTTCGCGGGCATCGGCCATACAGGCCTTGCTAGGGGCAGTGGAGCGAATGATGGTTCCGGTTTCATGGCTTAAGGTGCAAATTTGGCTGGCGGCAGAAGTAATCCGTTTGGCCAGTTCGGCTTGGCCCGTGGTGCTGGCAAGGTCGAGATCGGCGAAACGCAGGGTGGTGTCGGCGGCTGAGGCTGAGCCAGCTAGGGCAAGGGCGAGTAGCGTTGCGGCGGGGATCAATTTCAACATGGTGGGGTTCCTTTATCGCGCCAGTCCATCATGGGCTGCCCTTACGGAATAGGCGCGCATTTTGGGATTGGCTTGTCGGTATCGACGGGGAGTCGGATTTGACCGATGGATGGTGTGTTACTCCGACAAAACACCATTTCGCACCGACGAACGACAAATAGGGCTTGCATATGGCGCGCATTTTGGCTTGGCATGGTGCATGGCCGATCCGATCACCTTGTTTCACATCAGCGATTTGCATTTTGGTGCCGAGGATCATGCGGCGCTCGCTTGGTTTGCGGCAGAGGTCACGGTGCAGCGGCCCGATTGGATTATTTGCACCGGCGATTTGACCATGCGCGGCACCCAGCGTGAATTTGCGGCGGCGGCGGCATGGCTCGGCGCGCTGGCGGTTCCGGTCAGTGTCGAGCCGGGCAACCACGATATGCCCTATTATTGGGAGATGTTTTCGCGATTGCGGCGGCCTTTTGCGCGGTTTGAGGTGCTGCGTGCTGCGGTGCATCGGGCGGTGGACTTGCCCGATGTGCGGCTGGTATCCTTGCCAACGGTGGTGCCCGCACAGGCCCGGCTGAATTGGTCCAAGGGGCGGGTGACGCAAGCAGCTTTGGCCACTGCGGTGGATGGGCTGGCGGGTTTTGCGGGATTGCGGCTGGTGGCCTGTCATCATCCGCTGGTCGATGCCGATACCCAAGGCAAAGGATCGACACGCGGCGGCAAGGCGGCGCTAAAGGCATTGGCGGCAGGGGGGGCTGATGCGGTGCTGTCCGGCCATGTCCATGATCCGTTTGATTTGCTGCATGATACGGGTGGCGGGCCAATTAGGTTAATTGGCGCGGGGACATTGTCAGAAAGGCTGCGGGTGACAAAACCGAGTTTTAACGTGCTTACCTGGACGGCTAAAGATAGTCTGCGGGTGGATGTGCGGGGGATGGGGTAAAATTTTCGCACCAAACAAAAGGGCCGACCTTTCGGCCAGCCCTTTCGATAGTTCCAACAAAGCTGAAAATTAGCGTTTCGAGAATTGGAAGCTCTTACGCGCTTTGGCCTTGCCGTATTTTTTGCGTTCCACAACGCGCGGATCGCGGGTGAGGAAGCCGGCGGCTTTTACCGCGCTGCGCAATAGAGGTTCATATTTGGACAGAGCGGTAGCAATGCCATGCTTAACCGCGCCAGCTTGACCAGACAGGCCGCCGCCCTTGACCGTGCAGACCACATCATAGGCGCCGCTGCGGTCGGCCACTTCGAATGGCTGGTTGATAACCAGACGCAGGGTTGGGCGGGCGAAATAGACCTCTTGATCGCGGCCATTGACCGTGATCTTGCCGCTGCCGGGCTTGATCCAGACGCGGGCCACGGCATCTTTGCGGCGGCCAGTGGCGTAGGAGCGCCCTTGTGCGTCAATTTCTTTTTCGCGCAACACAGCCATCGGGCCGGTGCGCACCACGGGAGCGGCGACAACGACATCTTCAGCAGCGGCAACAGGTGCAACTGCGACAGGTGCGCCAGCGGCGAGAGCGCCCAAATCGGCGAGATCGGTGACAGAATTATCGGACATTATGCACCCACCTTATTCTTACGATTGAGCGACGCGACATCAAGCGGTTGCGGCTGGGTGCCGCCATGCGGATGTTCACTGCCAGCATAGAGATGCAAAGCGCGCATTTGATCGCGGCCCAGCGGGCCACGCGGCACCATGCGTTCCACGGCTTTTTCCAGAACGCGCTCAGGAAAGCGGCCATCCAGAACTTTGCCTGCGGTCACTTCTTTGATCCCGCCAGCATAGCCGGTATGCTTGTAATAGATTTTTTGCTTGAGCTTGTTGCCGGTCAGCCGCACTTTGCCCGCATTGATAACCACGACGTGATCGCCGCAATCGACATGGGGGGTGAAGCTGGGCTTGTGCTTGCCACGCAAACGGTTGGCAATGATGACAGCCAGACGGCCAAGCACCAAACCTTCGGCATCAATTAAATGCCATTTCTTTTCCACCTCGGCCGGTTTGATCGACCGTGTGACCTTGCTAAGAGCCTTCATGGCTGGTCATATCCTTTGTTAGGGTTCCGCATTGCCGAAGATGTTTACGCATATTCGTCAGCTGGGATGCGCGCCTTTCCCTTGATATGGCCGATAAGTCAAGCGATTCTGCGGGATTGGTGAGAGGTAAAATAATACCTCAAAATTTTCCCTAGATTTATCGCAATTCTTTGTCCTCTTGCGAGCCAAGGGTCCAAAGCTCCTGACTCTGTCGCTGCGTGCCATCCGTTTCGGTGATGATGGTGCGTTCCAAGGATTGCAACAATCCCCCGTCATCGCTGGTTTTCGCCTCTAATCTAATGGTGATTTTGCCCTGATCGCCATTGGGCAAGGTGACAATTTTGGTTTCGCTATGGACACCAGTGGCGGGACGAAACAAATCATTTGGCCAAACACTGCGCATGCTTCCCGACATTTTGGTGATTTGATCTATTATCTCGGTAATATTTTGGTGATCTTGAGGCCCCATCGGCTCATTCTCGGCCATTGTCGTGGCAATTCCTGCGGCAGTTTGTGACATAATGTTGGGAGTTGCCAATTGCGGCGATGTCAGTTGACCATAGGCATTGATATATAGCGGAAAAATTGCGTCATCGCGCCGATTTCTCTCTAACGAAGCCAGCGCCGCCAGCTTTGGCGGGGCCTCAACCATAACATTCTGCAATTGCCCATCAATCCGATACCCACCATTTTCTGGTGTGAAATGAATATCATAACTGCGATGGGCCATAATCACCTGACCATCAACCAGTGATCTGCGGATAATTCTGGTCAGGATCAGCGGTTTTTTGGGGACGATGAATTTATCGCGTTTGCCGCCAAGATTTGTCTCTGATTCAGGCGT
>JBEAOQ010000355.1:0-7886 GCA_041164845.1 Pseudomonadota bacterium
CTTGGCAACCCCTGCCAAGGCTGGCATTTGCTGATCCGTGACCGAACCAACTTCCCCCCTGCATATCGCCGATTATCGCCTTTTTTGGCTGGCGCGGTTTACGTCTTGTGTCGCCACCATCGGCATGGTGGTGGTGCTGGGCTATCAACTTTATGATCTGGCGCGGGGCAGCTATGGCATGTCCATCGCCCAATCGGCGTTTCAGTTGGGCTTGCTTGGTCTGGTGCAATTCCTGCCGATGGTCTTGCTGACGCCGGTTGCGGGTGTTGTCGCGGATCGTTTTGACCGCAAATATGTCGCCATCGCCGCCAATCTGATAGATCTGCTGGTGATCCTGGCGCTGGCGCTGGCCACCCAAAATCACGCCCTATCGCTGCCCCTGCTGTTTGCACTTGGCGCATTGCATGGCACAGCACGGGTGTTCATCGGCCCCGCGATGAGCGCGATAACCCCCAATATTGTCCCCGCACCGCTGCTGCCGCGTGCTATTGCGATTGGCTCTATGGCCTGGCAAGCGGGGGCGGTATTGGGGCCAGCGGCGGCAGGTTTCCTCTATGCCGGCGGGGCCAGCTTGCCCTATTGGTCTGCCGCCGCCCTGTTATGCGTGGCGATCATCGCGCTGTCCACCATCCGCAAAGTGCCACCACCGGCGGGCAATCGCCACGAACAACCGGTCGCCCAAATGCGTGAAGGTCTGCGCTTTGTCTGGAGCCAGCATTTTCTGTTGGGCTGCGTTTCCTTGGATTTATTCGCGGTGATCCTTGGCGGGGCGACTGCATTATTACCGGTTTTTGCCCGCGACATTCTGATGATTGATGGCGCGCCGGTCGGGGCGCATGGGCTGGGCCTGATGCGCGCAGCGCCAGCGGTGGGAGCATCGCTGGTCGCGCTGATGCTTGCGCGCTGGCCCATCGCCAAAAATGTCGGGGTAAAAATGCTGTGGTCGGTCGCGGCCTATGGTCTGGCGACGCTGGCATTCGGCCTATCCAGCAATTTCCATCTGTCGCTGCTGTTGCTACTGGCACTGGGGGCTGCCGATATGGTCTCGGTGTTTATCCGCAGCACGCTGATTCAGCTTAACACCCCCGATGCCATGCGTGGCCGTGTGTCCTCCATTTCCGGCTTGGCAATTTCGGCCTCGAATGAATTGGGCGAGATGGAATCGGGCCTTGCTGCTGCTTTGCTTGGGGCAACCGGCGCGGTGGTATTGGGCGGCGTCGGGGCGATCATCATCACCGCTATCTGGGCTTGGAAATTCCCCGAAATCCGCCGCGCCCGCACATTTTCCGCGCATTATCACAAGGAGCCTGAATGATGAAAGCCGACTCTATTCTGGCCACAATTGGCAATACCCCGCATATCCGCATCTCACGTCTGTTCCCCGATCACGAAGTCTGGATCAAATGTGAGCGTGCCAATCCGGGCGGTTCGATCAAAGACCGCATCGGCCTGGCCATGATCGAAGCCGCCGAAGCAGATGGCAGCCTGCAACCCGGCGGGACGATTATCGAGCCGACATCGGGCAATACCGGCATTGGTCTGGCGATGGTCGCGGCGGTAAAGGGCTATAAACTGATTCTGGTCATGCCCGATTCGATGTCGATCGAACGGCGCCGTCTGATGCTGGCCTATGGCGCGACATTTGACCTGACCCCGCGTGAAAAGGGGATGAAGGGGGCCATTGCCCGCGCCGTGGAATTGGTGGCCGAGACGCCCGGCGCATGGATGCCGCAGCAATTTGACAATCCGGCCAATATCGCGGTTCACGCCCGCACCACGGCACAAGAAATTCTCGCCGATTTCGCCGACACGCCGCTTGATGCGCTGATAACCGGCGTCGGCACTGGCGGACACTTGACAGGCTGCGCCGAAGTTTTGAAAAAAATCTGGCCGCAGATGAAAGCCTATGCGGTGGAACCCACCCTGTCGCCGGTCATTTCCGGTGGCCAACCCGCGCCGCATCCGATCCAAGGGATTGGCGCCGGGTTCATTCCCACCAATCTGCACACCCAAGCGATCAATGGCGCGATTCAAGTAGACCCCGCCGACGCCAAACAATGGGCGCGCCGCTGCGCCACGGTCGAAGGGATGCTGGTCGGCATCAGTTCCGGCGCAACCCTGGCAGCGATAGCGCAAAAATTGCCCGATCTACTGGCCGGTTCGCGGGTGTTGGGTTTCAACTATGACACCGGCGAACGCTATCTCTCGGTCGCCGATTTCCTGCCGGAATAATATACAAACTCAAAAGAACCGCTTATCCCGAGCTTGTCGAAGGACTGTTCTACTCTTTTCGAAACAAACAAAATGACCCCCATCCCCTATACCCACGCCAACACCGCCCTCACCGCCCATCTGGCTCACCCCGCCAGCAAACCCCGCGCTGCCGTGCTGATCTTCCCGACCATTGCCAACCTCACTCCCGCCATCACCCGCCGCGCCGAAATGCTGGCGGATGCCGGTTATTTGGCGCTCATCGCCGATTTCTATGGCGAAACACCCGCAGATTTCGCATCCGCCCAGCCCCTTGCCGCCGGCTTACGCGCGGATCCCGATCACTACCGCGCCCGCCTCACCGCCGCCCTCACCGCCCTGCAATCCTTACCCCAAGCCGCTGATCTACCCATCGCCACCATCGGCTATTGCATGGGCGGCCAAGCCGCGCTGGAACTGGCGCGCAGCGGTGCCGACATAGCCGCAGCGGTCAGTTTTCATGGGTTGTTAGACACCAAATTGCCCGCCCTGCCTGATGCGGTGAAAGCCCGCCTATTGGTTTGCCATGGCGATGCTGATCCACTGGTGCCCCGCGAACAAGTGCTGGGATTCTGGCAAGAAATGGATTTGGCGGGGGCAAATTGGCATTTTCACGCCTATTCTGGGGTCAAACACGGTTTCACTGACCCCGCCAGCGATGCGCGCGGCATCCCTGCCGTCGCCTACAACCCATCCGCCGACCGCCAAAGCTGGGCGGCAATGATGGGGTTATTTGACGAAACATTCGCACTCTAAAAATCCCCCTCCCCTTCAGGGGAGGGGGACACTAATCTCATAAACGCCCCCACTAACCCCAGCTTAAACCGTAGCAAACGCCGCCACCGGCATCGCCATCATCACCTCTGACCCCGCCTCAATTTTCCGCCGCAAAGCCCCGGTATCAGGGGTAAAGCGTTCGGCAAAATAGCGCGCCGTCATCAGCTTGGTCTCATAAAACGCTGTATCTTCCGTGCCTTGCGCCAGAGCATCCACCGCAACCCGCGCCATTTTCAGCCACATAAAGCCCAGCGCGACAATCCCGCCAATGGTCATAAAATGATGCGCGCCCGCCCCCGCTTGGTTGGGATTTGCCATCGCATTTTGCATAAACCATAGGGCCGAAGCCTTCATCTCACCGCATGATTTCTCAATTTTTTCAGCAATTTGTGCCAATTTCGGATCGACCTTCGCCGCTGCTATTTCGGCATCCACCAGCGCAAAGAATGCCCCGATCACTTGCCCACCCTTTGCCCCCAATTTACGACCGACCAAATCCATCGCCTGCACCCCATTGGCCCCTTCATAAATCATCGCAATTCGGGCATCGCGGACAAATTGTTCCATACCATTATCAATGATATAGCCATGGCCACCCCAAATTTGCTGCATATTGACGGTGCATTCAAAGCCCTTATCGGTGCCGTAACCCTTGATAATCGGCGTCAACAAACCGACCAAATCATCCGCCGCTTGCCGTTCCTCATCGCTGGCCGCCTTATGCGATAATTCCACTTGCAGCCCTGTCCACAATGACAAAGCCCGCATCGCCTCGGTAAAAGCCTTTGTATCCATCAACATACGCCGGACATCAGGATGCACAAACAGCATATCGGCTTTTTGTTGTGGGTCAGCAGGGCCGGTTAAAGCCCGCCCTTGCCGCCGCTCCTGCGCATAAATCACCGCATTTTGATAAGCGACCTCAGCCTGCGCCAGCCCCTGCATCCCCACACCCAGCCGCGCCGCATTCATCATCACAAACATCGCGGCCAGGCCTTTGTTTTCCTCGCCCACCAGCCATCCCTTGGCCCCATCATAGTTCAAAACACAGGTGGCATTGCCATGAATGCCCATCTTATGCTCAATCGCCCCGCAAGACACCGCATTGCGCGCGCCCAGCGATCCATCATCATTGACCAAAAATTTGGGGACAATAAACAAAGAGATGCCTTTGCTCGAATCGGGTGCATCGGGGGTTTTGGCCAAGACCAAATGGATAATATTTTCGGTCAGATCCTGATCACCCGCCGAGATAAAAATTTTCGTGCCGGTAATCTCATAAGATCCATCCACCTGTGGCACAGCCCGCGTCCGCAATAGCCCCAAATCGGTTCCGCAATGTGGTTCGGTCAAATTCATCGTGCCCAGCCAATGCCCCGACACCATATTCGGCAGATATTTCGCCTGTAATTCGGGCGTAGCATAGGTGCGGATTGACGCGATAGCGCCATTGGTCAGGCCAGAATACATGGCAAAGGCTTGGTTAGCCGAACACAGAAACTCTTCCATGACAAAGCCCAAAACATGCGGCATCCCCTGCCCGCCATATTCGGCGGGATGCGACAGAGTGCCCCAACCCGCGTCACGGAATTGGTCATAAGCCGCTTTGAACCCCTTAGGCGTCGTCACCGAGCCATCGGCATGGCGGGTGCAACCTTCGGCATCGCCCGAAGCATTGAGCGGAGCCAGAACCTCGGCGGTAAATTTGCCGCCTTCTCCGATTACCGCGTCAATAATATCGACACTGACATCTTCAAATCCGGGCAGATGATTAAAATTGGCCAAACCAATCACTTCATTGACCACAAAGCGCGTTTCACGAACGGGGGCGGTATAGCTAGGCATAGAGAAACCTCTCAAAAATCAGGATGAAATTACTTTTTCGGCAGATCGAGATTTTCAATCTGCACGACAAATTGCGATAATTCGGCGATGGACGCATCAATATCAGCGCGTTGGCGGGCCAGTTGGGCGATGCGATCGCTGCATTTTTGCAAAGCCACCCGCCGCTGTTCCACCCGGCCATCGCCCAAATCATATAAATCAATCATTTCGCGGATTTCACCAAGGCTGAAACCGACATTTTTGGCGCGCATTATCCAAGCCAACCGCGCCCGATCACGCTTGGAATAGCTGCGCAATTGGCCATTGCGCATCGGGGCAATCAGCCCTTCCTCTTCATAAAAACGCAAAGCCCGCGCCGTCACGCCAAATTCTGCCGACAGATCGGAAATGGAAAAATTCAGCCGCCCTTGGGCATCAGGGCGTTCGATATGGGCGCTGGCGATATGGGCGCTGGTGTTCTGGGTGTGGGACGAATCAGACAGTTTCACGGGCAAGGCACCAATCAAGATGTTGAACCCAGCCCAATACATCCCCTTTACGTAAACGTCAATAGCAAATACTCAGCCAATTTCGACCAGACTGTCGCCATCCAATGCGCGATAAAAACAGCTCGTTGCGCCGGTATGGCAGGCTGGCCCTTCGGGTCTGACAATCAACACCAGCGCATCCTGATCGCAATCCACCCTTATCTCTTGAATTCGCAAATAATGCCCAGAAGTCTCGCCTTTCAGCCATAATTTGCCGCGCGAACGGGAATGGAAATGGGCAAGGCCGGTGCTGCGGGTATAGGCCAAAGCCTCGCTATCCATATAGGCAACCATCAGAATTTCGCGGGTTTCGCCATCCACCGCAATCGCCGTGAGCAAGCCTTTGTCATCAAATACCGGCGTAAATTCCGCACTATGATCCAAATCCCGCACTTCAAAACCCACCATAATCTGCAAACTCCCCAAGCAACAGTCCCATTCCGATTGTTGCAGGATAACCACATATGACGGGCAAAATCTATGGTGCAAGGCAAAGGTGCTTTATCTTTTGATGAAAAAGGGCGAACCAGCATTTGTCCAAATTACCGGACATCGAACCATTAAGGCTCAACCGTGCCACGGTTCAGGGACATTATGGCCTCATTCGGCCAAAATCATGAGGGATTTGAGCGTTTCAGCCAATCAGGGATGGCTGAAATTTCCGAATAACGCGCTCGGTCAGTTTCGTCACGGGAATGCCCAGAGAAATATCTCTGGGCGTTTTCGTTTGTCACGGTCACATCTTCCCAAACTCAAATATGCGGCAAAACCTCATCCATCACCCGCGCCGCACAAGCCACCACCACCCGCGCTGCCCCCGCCCGTTTCAGCGCCGATATACAGGCATTGCTGGTGGCCCCCGTGGTTAAAACATCATCTACCAAAACAATATTCGCCCCACTTACCGCTTCGACCCGCGCTGGGTTGATGCGGATGGCCCCCGATAATGCGCGCAATCGGGCCTGATGCGACAGCCCCGCCAAACTGGGTGTCGATTTGTGCCTTTGCAGAGCATCAACCACCACTATCGCGCCCGACAGACCCCCTATTTGCCTAGCCAATAGAGCCGATTGATTGTAACCCCGTCGCCATAACCGCCAGCGATGCAGCGGCACCGGCACCAATATCCACTGCCCATCCATATTGGGCACAATCACCTGATTTAACCGCGAAACTATCATCCTCGACAACAATGGTGCCAAGGTAATCCGCCCCCCATGCTTAAAAGCCAGCACCAATTTGCGCGAAATGGCGTTATAAATCGCGCCCGCCGCCACGCCGTCATGGCGCGGCGGATCGGCCATACACGGCGCGCATTGTAAAAGATCGCTATGGCTTTCCTGAAATTGTTTTTCGCCAAATGGCCGCTGGCACAGGCTGCACGCGGGCGCTCCGGGGATGACCAGCCCAGACCAACATGCCGCGCAAAGTCCCTGATGATCGGTCAATCCATCGCCGCACAGCGGGCATCGCGGCGGGAAAATGGCATCTACCAAGGGACGTAGGGCGGTTTTCAAACGCATAAATGCTTGTAACCCGCAATGCATTTCGGACAAGTGCTTGCATGGAATCATTGCGCAAGGCAGGGGTGAAAAATGTCTCTTCCGCCTCCGCCGATGATCTTTTCCGCCAAACGCCGTTATGCGGTGCAAAAACGCATCAGGCATCTGCAACAGCGCCCCAATGCGGCGCGCTATATTGCCGATGACATGGCCGAAGATGTGCTGGAAAGGCTGAATTTCCTCAACCACAACCCCCGCAACATATTGGTAATTGGTGAAATAACTGCCGATTTGACTGCATCGCTGCGTCTGCGCGGTGCAGAGGTAACATGCGCCAAACCGGCCGATGGCTTCAACGATCAACTGCCATTCCCAGCTGGCAATTATGACTTCATCGCAGCTTTGGGCACTTTGGACAATGTCAATGACCTGCCCGGAGCCTTAATCCACATCCGCAATGCTTTGGCCAAAAATGGCTCGATGATCGCCAGTTTTATGGGCGCGGGCAGCCTACCGCAACTCCGCGCCGCAATGCTGGCCGCCGATGGCTCCCGCCCCGCCCCGCGCTTGCATCCGATGGTTGATGTGCGGGCGGGCGGACAATTGTTGCAACGCGCTGGTATTGCCAATCCGGTGGTCGATAGCCGAGGTTTGGATGTCACCTATCGCGGTCTAAACGGACTAATTGCCGATTTGCGCGCCCAAGGATTAGGCAATGTGCTGGCCAGCCCCGGCCCCACTCTGACCCGGGAACAGCTGGCGATAGCGACGCAAAATTTCACAGATGCCGCAGAAAATGGCCGCACCACCGAACATTTCGAAATCCTCACCCTAAGCGGTTGGCGCTTATAGCCCCTCCTCTTTAGGGGAGGGGTTGGGGTGGGGTCTGTCGTCTGCGGACAAACTCACCCCAAAGCCGCCCCCAAGGCCGCCTGCGCCGCCGCCAATCGCGCAATCGGCACCCGATAGGGCGAGGCGCTGACAT
>JBEAOQ010000356.1:0-7508 GCA_041164845.1 Pseudomonadota bacterium
GGTGCTGGTCGAAAGCACGGCGATTATGGAATATGTCAATGCGGCATTTGCGGGGCCAGACCTGATGCCCGTTGATGCGCAAGATCGCTGGCGGGTGCGCTGGTGGATGAAATTTATGGACCAATGGCTGGCGCCATCCTTCAGCATGTTCGGCTGGAAATTTTTCGTCGGCCCCAATGCCCGTTCGCAGCGGGGTGAGGCAGAGCTGGAGGCGGCGATTAACCGCATCCCGCTGCCCGAACGGCAGGTGGCTTGGCGCAAAGCGGTCTATGGTCTGTTTAGCGAAGCAGAAATGGCTGAAAGCGGTCGGCGGATCGGTGTCGGTATTCGGATGCTGGAGGAGGAACTGGGCAA
This sequence comes from Pseudomonadota bacterium, assembly GCA_041164845.1. Classification (GTDB taxonomy): domain Bacteria; phylum Pseudomonadota; class Alphaproteobacteria; order Sphingomonadales; family Sphingomonadaceae; genus Novosphingobium. Next base: position 355 of record JBEAOQ010000356.1, read on the forward strand.
GCGCGAATGGCTGGCCAGCGACCAGTATAGCCTCGCCGATATTAATGGATTTAATCTGGCCTATGCGATGCCGCTGTCGCAACCAAGCCTGGCCAATGACGATGTGACGCCCAATGTCATGCGCTGGCTGCGGGCGATCTATGCCCGGCAAGCGGTTAAGGATTGCTGGGCGATGGGGCGAACGGATATGGTCAAGCGGGTGGCGATCCTTGAACAGGACTATATCGCCACCCGCCCCGAGCAAGAAGGAATTGGCCTGTGAGCGCGATGGTGTTGTATCATGGTGAGCCAAACGGCCCGTCGCTGGCGGTGCTGGCGGCGCTGTTCGAAAGCGGGCTTGCGGTAGAGCTGAAGCATATCAATTTGCTGGCGGGCGAGCGTCATACGATCCCCGGACTGACGGCTCCGCTGGCCCGCGACATGGGGGTTGAGGGCGAAGGGCCGGTGTTGGTTGTCGGCGGTGAGGCTCTGACCGAAAGCGTGTTCATCGCCCAATTCTTTGATGAGGTGGCGGGCGGTGTCGGGCTGCAACCCAGTGATCCCTATGCCCATTGGCAAATGCTGATGTGGTGCCGCCGGATGACCGAGCGCGGCGCACCTGCGTATGCGTGGCTTGGTTGCAAGGCCAGCGCGCATGACACGCTGGCCGCGATTGGTGATGACGCCTTTGCCGAGATCATTTCGCCTATTGTCAGCGAGGATTTGACACAGCGTTGGCGCGACATCAGATCAGGCGCTTTTCCGCAAGAGTTGACCGATGATTCACGGGCCAAGATCAAAGCCGGTGTGGCCACAGTCGAAGCGCAGTTGGCCGACGGGCGGGATTGGTTGATGGGCGAATTTTCCATTGCCGATCTTGAATCTACGGGATGGAATATGGGAACAGTCGCACTGGTGCCTGACGCCTTTGATGGATTTCCTCTTGCAGCGGCTTGGCAGCAGCGGGTTTTGGCGCGGCCATCGGTGCAGCGTGCTTTGGCATTGGCGACTGTGCCCGATCCAGAAAAATCTTGGGCACCGGGGCCAGAGATCAACCGTTGGGGTTAGGCAAAAGGCCGATATGACGTTAGAGATAAGGGTGAGAGGAAACCCCCATGTATAAATCAAACCCAATGATCCGCGCCGCTGTTTTGGCGGCACTCGCCATGCTGGCGGCTTGCAACGGCAGCGTCGGCGGCAAACAGGCGGCGGTGGATGATGCGCGGCTGGTGGCGGGCGAGCCGGACGGAGCCAATTGGCTGTCGCATGGCCGCACCTATGATGAGCAACGCTTTTCGCCGCTGACCCAGATTTCCGACAGCAATGTTGGGCAATTGGGGCTGGAATGGTCGGACGATCTTGACACCGCACGCGGCCAAGAGGCGACGCCGATTGTCGTCGATGGGGTGATGTATGTTGCGACCGCATGGAGCATGGTCAAGGCTTATGATGCGGCAAGTGGCAAGAAATTATGGGAATTTGACCCAAAAGTGCCGCGTGAAAAACTGGTTGATGTCTGTTGTGATGCGGTTAATCGCGGGGTTGCGGTCTACAAAGGCAAGGTTTTCGTCGCCACTTTGGCGGGGCATGTTATCGCGCTTAATGCTGACACTGGCGCGGTAATCTGGGACATTCGCTCCATCCCCGAAGGTTCGCATATGGCGATTACCGGCGCACCGCGCATCGTCAAGGGGCGGGTGCTGATCGGCGCGGCGGGCGGCGAATATATCACCCGTGGCTATCTGGCGGCGTTTGATGCCGAAAGTGGCAAAGAGGCTTGGCGTTTCTATACGGTGCCCGGCGATCCAGCCAAACCGGCGGACGGCAAGCATCTGGCGGCGGCGGCCAAAACTTGGGCGCCCGATGCGTGGAAGCGCGGCGGCGGCGGCACGGTGTGGGATGCCATCACCTATGATCCGGTCAATGATCTGGTCTATTTCGGCACCGCCAATGCCGAACCATGGAACCCGGCAGCGCGGGGAACCGGCGGCGCGGGCGACAGTCTCTACACAGCATCCATCGTTGCGGTGAAGCCCGACAGTGGCGAATATGTCTGGCATTTTCAGGAAACCCCCGAAGACCGCTGGGATTTTGATTCGACTCAGCAGATCATCGTCGCCAATCTCAAGATCAATGGCGCAGATCGTCGGGTGCTGCTCCATGCGCCGAAAAACGGGTTCTTTTATGTGCTTGATGCCAAGACCGGCCAATTTATCTCGGGCAAGCAATTTTCCCATGTTCTCAATTGGGCGTCGGGGCTTGATCCGGTCACTGGCAAGCCAAAGATCAATCCTGAAGCGCGTTATGAGGTAACTGGCAAGCCCTTTGTCAGCCTGCCCGGCGCTTTGGGCGCGCATAGCTGGACGCCGATGTCATTCAGCCCCAAAACCGGTCTGGTCTATATTCCGGAAAATGAGGCCGCGCTGCCCTATATGGCGGCGGGCAAAGACTGGAAACCCACCACCTATGGCTTTCAGCTGGGCAATAATGGTGCGGCGGTGTCGCTGCCCGCCATCCCCGCCGTTCGTGCGGGCGCTTTGGCGGGAACCACCGGCAATCTGGTGGCATGGGATCCGGTCGCTGGCAAGGCGCGCTGGACTGTGCCCTATGCAGGGCCATCGAATGGCGGCACGCTGGCCACGGCGGGCAATTTGGTGTTTCAGGGCACGGCGGGCGGCGAATTTCGCGCCTATTCGGCTGATGCTGGCAAGCAATTATGGTCGTTTCCCACCCAGACCGGGGTGCTGGCTGCGCCGATTACCTATGCGGTCAAAGGCGTGCAATATGTCGCGATTTTGGTCGGTTGGGGCGGGGTGATGGATGTCTCGCCGCCCGGCATAATTGCCCGCAAATCAGGTTCGGTGCGCAATATCAGCCGGATGCTGGTGTTCAAGCTGGGGGGCAAGGCGACGCTGCCCGCCGCCCCGCCCGAGGCCAAGGCCGTGCTGGATCCGCCGCCGTTTATCGGCAAACCTGAACAGGTGGCCGATGGTGCCTATAACTACGCCAATAGCTGCGGATTTTGCCACGGCGATGCGGCGATGGCGGGTGGGCTGAACCCCGATTTGCGCCATTCTGGGGTGCTGAGCAATGCCAAACTGTGGCAAGAGGTGGTGCATGACGGCATTCTTAAGGGCAATGGCATGATCGGTTGGGCCAAAAACTTCACCCCCACGCAGATCGAAAATATCCGCCAATATGTCATCAGCCGCGCCAATGAGGACAAGGCATTGGAGCATCAATCCATCAAGAAAGCCGCAAAATGAGCATCACCCTGTATACTGCCGCCACGCCAAATGGTTGGAAAATCTCAATCGCTCTCGAAGAAATGGGCCTGCCCTATGAGGTCAAGCTGATTGATTTTGCCAGCAATGAGCAAAAATCTGACGGCTATGTGGCGCTTAATCCCAATGGCCGCATTCCGGCTTTGGTGGATGATGGTTTTGCCCTGTTTGAATCAGGCGCAATTATGATTTATCTGGCGGAAAAGACCGGAAAATTCCTGCCAAGCGACGTGCAGGGCCGCAGCCGCGTCATCCAATGGCTGATGTTTCAAATGTCGGCTGTCGGGCCGATGATGGGACAGGCCAATGTCTTTTTGCGCTATTTTCCCGAAAAAATCCAACCGGCGATTGACCGCTATCAGCGCGAAGTGACCAGGCTTTTTGGGGTGATGGACGCGCAATTGGCTAGCCATGAATATATCGCGGGTGATTATTCGATTGCCGATATGGCGCTGTGGCCATGGGTGTCTGGCCATGATTGGTCGGGGGTTAGCCTTGACGGTTTTGACCATTTGCAACGCTGGTTAAAGGCGGTCGGTGATCGCCCTGCGGTTCAAGCCGGACGCGATATTCCGATCAAGCGAGATCGGGCGGCGGAAATTGAACAGGCCAAGAATACCGGCCCCAATATGCTGGCGTGACGCCGCGTTATTTTGTAAGTAACACCAACAAGTTTTCTGCCCCTGCGACTCGCGTGAATCCAGCGGCATCCATCAAAGGACTTTTCCCATGAATGTTATGACCACCGCCGATTTTGTCCAAAAGCCCTATTCCGCCACCGCTGCCAAGCTCTTGGCGCGCAAACCGCAGCTGTTCATTGGCAATGAATGGGTCGATTCCTCGCATGGCGCTACTTTGCCGGTCGAGGATCCGTCGTCGGGCCGCGAAGTTGGCCGCATCGTCGATGCGTCGGACCAAGACGTTGACCGCGCCGTCGCCGCCGCCCGTGCTGCATTCGATGATGGCCGCTGGTCCAACCTGCCGCCCATCGTGCGTGAGCGGACAATTCAGCGGCTGGCCGATATTCTCGAAGCCAATGCGGCTGAGCTGGCCGAGCTGGAAGCCATCGACAATGGCAAACCCATGGGCATGGCCGCTGCGGTGGATATTCCCGCCGCGATTGGTCAGCTGCGCTATATGGCGGGCTGGGCAACCAAGCTGGGCGGTGAGGTGATGGAGCCGATGTCGATGCCACGCGGCACGGTGTTCAGCTATGTCAGCCGCGAACCCGTCGGGGTGGCGGCGCAAATCGTGCCGTGGAATTTCCCATTGCTGATGGCCTGTCTCAAAATTGCGCCGGCGCTGGCAGCGGGCTGCACTTTGGTGCTTAAACCTGCCGAGCAAACTTCGGTAACTGTGCTGCGGCTGGCGGATTTCATTGCCGAGGCTGGCTTTCCGGCGGGTGTGGTCAATATCATCACTGGCAATGGCCATACGGCGGGTGATCGGATGGTCAAGCATCCTGATGTTGACAAGGTAGCCTTCACCGGATCAACCGAGGTGGGCAAGCTGATTAACAAAAACGCCACCGACACCATGAAGCGGGTGACGCTGGAATTGGGCGGCAAATCGCCGGTGGTTATCATGCCCGATGTCGATGTCGCGGCGGTTGCCCCCGGGGCGGCAGGTGCGATTTTCTTCAATTCGGGACAGGTCTGCGTCGCTGGATCGCGGTTGTTTGCCCATCGTTCGATCTTTGATTCGGTGATCGAGGGCATTGCTGCCACCGCCCCGTTCTGGGCACCGCGCCCCTCGCTTGACCCCGCCGCGCATATGGGGCCGCTGGTGTCAAAAGAACAATATGAGCGGGTGATGGGCTATATCGAAACCGGCAAGCGCGAAGGGGCCAGCGTGGCTTTTGGAGGAGATTCGCCCAGTGCCGATGGCTATTATGTCAATCCAACCGTGCTGGTTGATGTCAGCCCCAATATGCGCGTGGTGCGTGAGGAAATTTTTGGCCCGGTGGTGGTCGCCCAGCGCTTTGACGATCTCGACGAGGTGGCCAAGGCGGCCAATGACACCTGTTTTGGCCTTGGCGCGGGCATTTGGACCCGTGATCTTTCGACAATGCACCGGCTGGCGGCCAAGATCAAATCGGGCACGGTTTGGGGCAATTGCCATGCGGTTATTGATCCGGCGCTGCCGTTTGGCGGTTTCAAGGAATCGGGGATTGGCCGCGAACAGGCGCGGCAGGGGGTCGAGGCCTATACCGAGCTGAAATCGGTGATTATCCAGCTGTAAGTGTAAGCCCTCTCCCTAACTGGGAGAGGGCTTGCCCGTTGGTAAAATAAACGAGGTGTCCTGTGCCGATTGACCTAAACTCCATCAGAGCGATCGACGTGCATGTCCACGCCGAGGTATCATGCCATGATCCCGAAGATCCGGTGATGGGCAAATATTTTGACGCGGCATCCGCCTATTTCAAAGCGCCGCGTGAACGTCCGAAAATTCCGGAGATCATCGACATCTACCGCGAACAGAAAATCGCTTTTTGCCTGTTCACCGTCGATTGCGAAAGCGGCATCGGGGCCAAGCGGATTTCCAATTATGAGATTGCCGAGATCGCGGCCAAAAACGATGACATTTGCATCCCCTTCGCGTCGATTGATCCACACAAGGGCAAGATGGGCGCGCGTGAGGCGCGTGATCTGATCGAAAATTATGGAGTTAAAGGCTTCAAATTTCACGGCATCATGCAGGATATTCATCCGGCAGATCGGGTTGCCTATCCAATTTATGAAGTGATTGCCGCATATAAATTACCCGCCATTTTCCATACCGGCCATAGCGGGATGGGCACCGGAATGCGCGGCGGCGGCGGGGTGCGGTTGAAATGGGGGCAACCCATGCTGATTGATGATGTCGCGGTCGATTTTCCGGATATGAAGATCATTCTGGCGCATCCCAGTTGGCCTTGGGTCGACGAAAGCCTGTCGATGGCGCTGCACAAGGACAACGTCTGGATTGATCTGTCCGGCTGGTCGCCTAAATATTTTCAGCCGCAAATCATCCAATATGCCAATAGCCAGCTGCGCAAGAAAATGCTGTTTGGTTCGGATTTCCCGCTGATCCATCCGGACAAATGGATCGAGGCGGCAAAACAGGTCGGCTTCAAGGATGAGGTGATGCCGGGTATTTTGAAAGACAACGCGGCAAGGCTTTTGGGGTTAAGTTAGTGTATTTCACCGGCCAGCATATCATTGTCACCGGCGCATCCACCGGCATTGGCCGCGCGACCGCGTTGATGTTGGCCGCGCATGGCGCAAGGGTCTCGCTGATCGCCCGCAGTCAAGCCAATCTGGACAGCGCTGTGGCTGAAATTAGCGAGGCTGGAGGCTGTGCCGCTGCTTTTGTCGCCGATGTCGCGGATCGCAGTGCGCTGGCCACTGCCATTTCAGCGGCGATTGCCGCACAGGGCGTCCCCGATGGCCTGTTTGCCAATGCCGGTTTCGGCGGTGAATTTGCCCCATTTGGCGATTTTAGCGACGCCAATTGGGATACACTGATCGCCACCAACCAAACCAGTGTCTTTGTCTCGATCCGCAGCGTCCTTGCGACGATGATTGCGCACCGGCGGGGCAGTATCGTGGTCACCGGCAGTCTCGCCAGCGAGCGCGGGATGCCGATGAATGCGGGCTATGTCGCGTCCAAACATGCGGTGCTGGGGCTTGCCCGTGCCGCCGCGATTGAGGCCGCGCCGCATAATGTGCGGGTGAATTGCATAAACCCCGGTTTCATTGCCACGCCGATGCTGGACACAATTCCCGGCGGCGAAGCTGCGCTGCCCAGCTTGGCCGTCAATGTTCCGCAAACCCGTCTTGGCCAGCCGGACGAGGCGGCGGCACTGGTTTGTTTTCTGCTATCCGATGCCGCCAGCCATATCACCGCGCA